>JABBNX010000213.1 GCA_019352135.1 Pseudomonadota bacterium | reverse complement strand
GCTTTTGGCTGCACATCCGTACGAGGAGCCGGCCTTCGATATCTACCCGCTACTGAACGAGGGAGAAAAACAGGGTCTTGGGCGGATCGGACGTTTACCGGAATCTGTGACACTTGGAGAGTATGCTGACCGGCTCAGAATCGCCTTGGCTGCGCCATCTCTGCGCTATGTAGGTGATCCCTCTGCGAAAATTTCAAAGGTCGCGCTCTGCAGTGGCAGTGGCTCGACGTTGCTGCGTGACGCGGCTCGATCCGGGGCAGATGTATTGGTGACCGGTGATGTGAAATATCACGAGGCTCGCGATGCTGAAGATCTGGGACTGGCCGTGATTGATGCCGGTCATTTCTCTACAGAAATAATTATGGTGTCTGAGATGACGGGACGTCTTGGCCGGGAGCTCGTCAAGGCCGGATATACAGATTGCCACGTGGAATCGTGCCGAACGGAATCAGATCCGTTTCGAATATAAGCGGGAATAGTCAATACTAATTTGCAGCAAGGGAGAATTGATTTGAAAAAGAAACTGGAAATGCTGGAGGAATTGCAGGAAGTTGATCAACGCATTGATGCTTATAAGGCCGCCCAAAACGGATTACAGGCCGAATTGAACGGGATTAATCACGGCGTGGATTCTTCACGTGAAGAGGTTGTTGCCCTTGAAAGCAGCCTCGCCCACTTTGAATCAGAAAAGGGTGGCCTGGAAGCAATTCACAGTGCAGAGCTGGAAAACATCGCCAGGTCTGAAACGAATATGAAGGAGATCAAGACCAATAAAGAGTTTCAAGCGGTTGGTCGTGAGATTACCGCTGCCAGGAAGCAGGTGGCAGACATTGAAGAACAACTGCTCCAAAAGATCGGCCAGATAGAGGAGGTTTCCAGAGGTCTTGCGGAAAAAAAGAGCCTCTGTGAAGAGCTTGCTGAAAACTCTGCCCAACGGATTGTGGCAAAACAGGCTGAAATTGATAAGATTCAGTCGGATATTGATGCGGATATTGTCCGACGGGAAAGCATCGTCAAAGATATGCCTTCAAGCCTGGTAAAAAGATTTACAATTCTCCGCGAACAGCGCCGTGGCCAGGCTCTTGCTGTTGCCCGGGATGGATACTGTATGGGGTGCAATATGCATCTGCCACCCCAGCTGTATAATAATCTGTATAAATATGAAGAGTTGCTGACGTGCCCTCACTGTCAAAGGATTTTGATCCTTAAGCTGCAACAACAGTAAGGCAGGTCCGTTTATGGCTCGGCAGAAGATCTCACGGAGTGGTCTGTCGAGCCACTGATTTGGTTGAAGTAGTCCAGATGGTCGCTGCCGGTTTATCCGGTGGAGGAAAGTCCGGGCTCCATAGGGCGTGACGCTGGATAACGTCCAGCGGGGGTGACCCCAGGGATAAGTGCCACAGAGAGAAGTCCGCCTGCCATGGCAGGTAAGGGTGAAAGGGTGAGGTAAGAGCTCACCGGGTCTGGTGGTGACGTCAGATGCCAGGTAAACCCCGTCAGGAGCAAGACCAAATAGGGAGGCGTTAAGGGCGGCCCGCCCGTGCCTCCGGGTTGGTTGCTTGAGGGTGTCGGTAACGGCATACCCAGATGAATGACCATCGCCCGCGAAGGGGTAACCCGACTCGGGAACAGAACCCGGCTTACGGACTGCTTCAACCAATATAATACCAGCATGACAGGAAAATGACACAGGGGTGACGTGGACGATCAGCAGGTGTGGGATATTGGTATGATACGGCTCGAGGGCCTGCTTTCTGATCTTTCAGCCGGGACCAGATTTGCGCTGACTCAGCAGTTGACCCGCTACCGGAAGGCAAAAGAAGCTCTTGCTGCAGTTGTTGAGAATATTGCTGCTGCTTCTCTATGCCGTGAGTGCGGGGGACAATGTTGTTTAAATGGCAAATACCGGGTAAATGTTTTTGATGCCCTGGCTCATGTCACGATACAAATCCCCGTGACTGCAGATTTTTTTCAGAAACCGCTCTGTCCGTACGGTGCTGCTGCCGGTTGCACCATGGAACCTGGAATGCGGCCGGCTGACTGCATTTTGTTCCTTTGCGATGGCATTGACCAGAAGTTGTCATTGCAGGACAGATTGATTCTTGCCGAACAGGAACAGGATGTGCGGGAATGTATCCAGGAGGCTTCCTCTCTGATGGGAGAGTCCCTGGGAACCCCGCTCCTGCTCTGGGCGGAGAAAAACAGCAATACATCCAAACTAAAAGTGCAGAGGCAGATATAATGGCGACAATTCATGATTTGGTGCTGATTCACGTAGATGAGAAACCTGGCTTCTATGCCCGTGTTGAGGAGATTCTACCCGATGATAAGCCCGGTTGGTGGCAGGTTAAATTGCTGGTGCTTACTTTTCCCATGCAGGTTTTTACCTGGATTCTTGACGATTCCCAGATTGAAGGAGCTGATTTTACGATGGGGGGGACGCCGCTCCGACTGGAGCAGGTAATCTCTCCGGTGGACATTGAGCGCGCAGAGCAGGAAAATGCTGAAAAGGAACGTGTCCAGAAGGCCCGCCATGAAGGTGGATCACCCAAGGTGATTTCACTGCAGGATCGTCGAAAAAAATAATCAACTATCTTTTCACCCATTGCCACAATGTGGCAAAGTAACTGCCAGAGTCAAAAGGAGGATCTACCATGTTTTTCCCACAGTTCCGCGCCCGCAGAATCAGGGGCAGTGAAACCTTTCGCCGGATGGTTCGTGAGACATCCGTCTCGGTTGACGACCTTGTTTATCCGATGTTTTCCGCTTTTGGCAGCGGAATCAGAAAAGAAATATCTTCCATGCCGGGCATCTACCAGCAATCTATCGAACATGTTGTCGCTGAAGCCAAAGAGGTCCAGGATTTGGGGATTCCGGCCGTGCTGTTGTTTGGCATTCCCGAGACCAAGGATGCGGTTGGCAGCGATGCCTATTCCGATACCGGTATCATTCAGGAAACAATAAGGGCGCTGAAAAAAGAGGTGCCGGGGTTGACGGTCATCACCGATGTCTGCATGTGTGAATACACCGACCACGGGCACTGCGGGGTTATCAAAGACGGGGATGTCGATAACGATTCGACATTGGATCTGCTGGCTCGCGAAGCGCTCTCGCATGTGCAGGCGGGGGCCGACATGGTGGCCCCGTCCGACATGATGGATGGTCGGGTGGGTGCAATCCGTGAAATACTGGACGACCACGGTTATGATGCAATCCCGATCATGAGCTATGCGGTTAAATACGCCTCCGGCTATTACGGACCATTCCGGGAAGCAGCTGAATCAACGCCACAATTTGGTGATCGCCGCAGCTATCAGATGGATCCCGCCAATCGCCGTGAAGCGCTTCGTGAAGCCGCCTCCGATATTGAAGAGGGGGCAGATATCATTATGGTGAAACCGGGGTTGCCGTACCTTGATATTCTGCGCGACCTGCGCAATGAATATGATTTACCGCTGGCGGTCTACAATGTTTCAGGTGAATACAGCATGATCAAGGGCGCTGCCGAGCGGGGATGGATAGATGAGAAACGGGTCGTTCTGGAAACGATGATCGCTTTCAAACGTGCCGGTGCTGATATTATCATAACCTATCATGCTAAAGACGTGGCGAGATGGCTTGCAAAATAAGGTAGAATCCAGGAATGTTTTACCAGAACGTGTTATGGTTTAATGCCTGTAACGGTGGCCTGTCCAGATAACGGGGCAGGCTGCCGCGCACTTCGACAATCGGCCCGTCCTCCAGCTCCTCTGGCTTTCCGCTGTCTTCTCCATACTCTTCTTCTCCCGCAGCCCAGGTGTAGAGCTTCTGCGAATCATTCAGTACCGGTTGCTGCGGTGCTCCAAAGACCCGCTTCTGCATCTCTTCGTCATACAAACCAATGCAGCCGTGTGATGCCGGCTTGCCGGGCAGGTCGCGGGCATGCAGCCAGTACGAGATATTATCCGTTCCGATGGAAAAGCGGAGGGCGTTGTCCATCGGATACTGCTCCTCCTCATTTTCGGTTTTATAGAGTGAGGATGTATGGTGGAGGTCACGGGTGGATATCCGAAAAATTCCTGTAGGAGTTTCCTTTGTGGCTTTTCCGGTTGCGGCGGGCGTAGAAAAACTCAGTTTACCATACTCATAGGCGCCCAGCCACTGCTCGGTTATGTCGACCAGAATATATTTTTCGTGGCGGGCCGCCGGTTGATAGAAATGAGGCAGTGGCGTATAAGTACGGATGTCCGCCATGTTATCAGGGACTTTGATTGTTACGCCGGGATATACATGGCGCCGGTCAACCCTGTTAAAGCGTGCCACCAGAATCCAGTCAGCTCCAAAGAGGGATTCAAGTGACTGTTGCGGTTCTATAAACTGGGCATGCCATTTTATATTCCGGAGGCTTGGATACTCTATCCGTGAAAGATCCTCTCTGGCTGGGTCATCCGGTGATGCAGCTGGTTCAGCTGTCAGGTAAGGTGACCGCAGCACCGTAAAACCGACAAACACGGTGGTAAACAATGAAATCAGAACAATTTTGTGCGATAGCCGCATTCGGCTGTAGCGCATAGAGGAGCTTCCTCGCAAGAATCAGATTTAAACGTGCATCATAATCATTTATCAGCAATTATTCAACAGTTGTCATCATACTGC
>JABBNX010000212.1 GCA_019352135.1 Pseudomonadota bacterium | reverse complement strand
GTCTAAGTGTGTGCACCGGTGACATGGGCGCACAAGGCCCACAGGTAGCGCCAATCTCTACCACCACGACGCTCGAACCGTCGCAAGTGCTTTCATTAGCATCTCCGGCCTTCTCACTGCCCACAATGCGGCTCTCATCCATGATACCTTTGGCGCTGCTCAGGAATACAGGGTCAATGTGAGGAAAGTGCATAAAGTATACGGACCTGTGCCGCTATACGCCGCAGCCGCAGTTGCGGGTGCAGGCGCCGCTTCTCATTTTGAGGGCTTTTATAAATGATGCTTCGGTTGCCGTCTTGAGTTCATCGACAACGGGGGCGGGAACAGGCGAATCAAGCGACAGAATAACCATTGCCTCACCTTTTTTCTCACTGCGCCCAAGGTTCATGGAGGCAATGTTGATGTCATGCTGTCCCATGATCGTTCCGATTCTGCCGATCATGCCGGGACGGTCTTCGTAATTCAGCAGCAGCATATGTTCGTCAGGGGTGAAGTCCATGGTATAGTTGCGCAAGCGGACGATGCGCGGTTGTCCGTCAAAGAGCGTGCCGGCAACCAGGCGCCGTTTCCCCTGCCCTTCGAGGGTAAGAGTGATGACATTGGAGAAGGCGTCGGACTGGGTCGATTTGGTCTCATCAACAATAATGCCCATCTGCTCTGCAATCAGGCTGGCGTTGACCATGTTGACATCCTGGTCGAGTTTACGGTTCAGTAACGCCGAAAGTCCGCATACGGCAAGCGGTGAGCAGTCATAGTGAGCAATGGCTCCGCTGAACCCGAAGGTGACTTTTTCCAGATTGGTGTCAACCAGTTGTACGCCGAAATCACAGATGACGCTCATAAGATTGAGGAACGGCCGCATCTGATCCATCAGGGCCATGTCGAAACGGGGGATATTGAGGGCGTTTTCGAGCGGCTTGTCATCTAAATAGTTGATGATTTCTTTCGATACATCGATAGCAACATTGACCTGCGCCTCAAAAGTGTTGGCGCCCAGGTGTGGAGTGACCACAAGGCGATCATGGGCAATAAGCGCTTTAAGTGTGTCGGTATCAGGTGGTTCCTTGCTCCAGACATCACAGGCGCCCCCGGTCACCTTCCCGGAATTCAGGTTGTCAAGCCAGGCCTTCTCGTCGATAATGCCGCCACGGGCTACATCCAGAATAATAACGCCGGTTTTCATCAGGCCGAATTCGCGCGCCCCAATCATTCCACGGGTTTCGTCGGTCATCGGAGTATGCACAGTGATGATGTCGCAGTTCTTGTAGATCTCGTCGTGCGAAACCAGTTTGACACCCAGATCATTGGCCCGTTTGACGGCGATGTAGGGATCGCAGGCCAGCACCTCACATTCAAAGGCCTTCAGACGGGTTGCCACCCGGCCGCCGACCTTGCCGAGACCGATCACTCCGGCAACTTTTCCTTTCAGTTCAATACCGGTAAAGGGGCCGCGTTTCCATTCGCCTGCTTTAAGGCTGTTATTGGCTTTTGTAACATTGCGGCAGAAGGATAAAAGCAGTGCCATGGTATGTTCGGCAGCACTGTTGGTGTTGCCGAAGGGGGCGTTAACGACAATGACCCCCTTGGAGCTGGCGTAATCGACATCGACGTTGTCAATGCCGACACCGGCGCGGGCAACCATCTTGAGGCGGGTAGCAGCGTCGAGCAGCGCCTTGTCAACGGTTGTGCCGCTGCGGGTAATAATGACGTCGTAGTCGCCAATGAGTGCCAGTAACTCTTCTTTTTTAAGTCCCAGTCTGACGTCCAGCTGAATGCGTGGTTCCTGTGTCAACAGTGCCAATCCGTCCGGCGAGACTTCATCGGTAACAATAATCTTCATTACACATCTCCAGTTTCCGTGAAATTTATCACGATACAATAATCCCGACGTAAAAAAAATGCAAGCGCGGCCGCCGTAATTAATGGTATACATCCACGTTATGAAACCATTCAATATTGTTCTGATCGAACCCGAAATCCCTCCCAACACCGGGAATATTGCCCGTTTGTGCGCTGCTACCGGCTCGGTGCTCCATCTGGTCGGAAAACTCGGATTTTCCCTTGATGACCGCTATCTCAAGCGGGCCGGTCTTGACTACTGGGAATTTGTTTCTCTGAAATTGTGGCCTGATCTCGAAACGCTGCAGGCTGCCGTATCAGAGGGGCGTTTCTTTTATCTCAGCACCAAGGTCAAGCGGAGCTATCTGGAAGCCGGTTTTCAACCGGGAGATTACATCGTCTTTGGCAAAGAGACTAAAGGGCTGCCGGAAGAGCTTCTGAACGCCAATCCGGAAACAACCTTCACCATTCCGATGCCGTCGGAAAAAGTACGCAGTCTCAATCTTTCAACTTCAGCCGGAATCGTGCTGTATGAAGCGCTGCGGCAGAGCGGGGCGCTTTCTTCGTAATGCTGGACAAGGCTGTCATTCTGTTGACTTATACTATTGAAAGGTATATTTTATGATTTGGACAGTACAGCTATCCCGCAAGGCCGAGATAGCAGAAGATGAAACTGTCAAAGCCGGTTCGCCAAATACTTTTCGCACTTATGCACGATATTGAAAAAGGCGGTCCGATACGAGGCGACTGGCCGAACTATTCGAAGTTGGCGGACGGACAGCATCATTGCCACTTGAAAAAAGGGAATCCTACCTATGTGGCTGTTTGGGAAGTGCGGGATAAACAGATCAAACTGGTGGAGGTAGTTTATGCCGGGACTCACGAAAAAGCGCCATACTGATGTTGCACATTTTGTCGGACCCGACGGGAAGCTCCAGGAGCTTCGCCGGTATGCGGCCGTTCTTGGCTTGACGGAGACGCAAGATAGTATTCCCTGGCGTGATGCCTTTCCCGAGTTCGAGGGTAATGTGGCCGGATCACTGCTCAGTGGCTATCGGCACCGTGAAGGGTTGACGCAAGTGCAGTTGTCTGAAGCAACCGGAATACCTCAGCGCCACATCAGTGAGATGGAAAGCGGCAAGCGGATTATCGGCAAGGAAACCGCAAGGAAGCTGGGGGTTGCGCTTCACTGCGATTACCGGGGGCTGCTGTAGATGGGATCTGTAAAGGCCGCTTGTAATGGTGTAATGCTTGGGCCGTGTTTTTTTTATTTTTTGGTTTTAGAGAGTGTGAGCGTTGATGGGTAGATGTGGGGAAGTTATTCAACAGATCAATGGTGTCCCATACAGAGTTCCTATTCTAACAGAACGGTGGTAATTTAAACTGGTTTGAGTATAATCCTTTCATTTAATAACAAAATCAGAGGCTAAGATGTCGCAAGCATTGGTTAATCCTTATATTTTGCGTTGGGCAAGAGAGCGCTCTTACCTCGGCGTGGATATGCTTGCCCATAAAATTGGGACCAAGGTTGAAAAGGTGCTCGCCTGGGAAATGGGCGAAGCGCTTCCAACCTTTAAGCAGGCTCAGAAACTTGCTTATTCTGTTCACATACCTTTTGGCTATCTCTTCTTGCCGGTCCCTCCAGTAGAAACCATTCCAATACCCGACTTGCGAACAATCGGCGATTTTGCATTAGGAAAAACCAGCCCGGAATTTCGCGACCTTATCGGTGATGTAATGCGGAAAAGGGACTGGTTTGTTGAGTATCTGCGCAAACAAGAAGCCGACCCCGTACCGTTTGTTGGAAAATTCAATATGAGCACTCCTTATGAAGAAGTAGCCGCTGATATTTCCAAAACTCTTGGCATTGATGGACAACTGCGCCAGCGTTCCAGAAACTGGGAAGACTTCTTGCGGACGATGCTTGTTCAGGCGGAAAAATGCGGCATATGGATAATGCGTAGCGGCATAGTGGGAAGCAACACGCACCGTCCGTTACTCGTAGAAGAATTCAGGGGCTTTGCCATCAGCGAAAAACTTGCGCCACTCATTTTCATTAACGGGAAGGACGCAAAGGCAGCCCAAATTTTTACCTGTGCGCACGAGTTGGCGCATCTGTGGTTGGGTGAAAGTGGTATTTCCAATGTCTCTCTTGGTGCTGACGGCAGCCATGTTTCGAACCGTATAGAAAGGTTCTGCAACCACGTTGCAGTGGAGTTGCTGGTGCCCAAGAACCTGTTCCTTGTGCACTGGAACTTGAACCAGGATATCGGAGAGAACGCCGACCGGCTTGCCCGTCAGTTCAGGGTAAGTACTGTGGTTATTGCGCGTCGTGCGCTGGACTTGAATCTGATTGATTGGGCCGATTACTGGAATTTCTACGAATCCCAGAGGGACAAATGGACCCGCACCCGTGAAGATTCCGAGGGTGGTGGAGATTATTATCGGACGCTGAAAACACGTAACGGGACCAGGTTTTCTCAGGCGGTTCTTTCCAGTACCTATGAAGGAAAGTTGCTGTTCCGGGAGGCTGCTGCTTTGTTGGGGACAAGCGTGGGTAATCTTGACCAATATGCCAAGAATATGGGCGTAAGGTGAATCGATGATCTATTTACTTGACGCAAACATCTTCATTGAAGCCAAACGCCGCTACTATGGCATGGACATTTGTCCAAGCCATTCCACAAAGGTGTTGAAATAACACTTTAGGATTTGCACCCGCAGACAAGAACCACAAATAACTAAACCCGAAAATCTTCGCCTTTAAGGAGCTGGTTTCCGGGTTTACCGCTGAGAACCTGACTTAGTTTTACCAAATGAGTAATAGGTTTTGGGTGTTG
>JABBNX010000030.1:18398-27250 GCA_019352135.1 Pseudomonadota bacterium | reverse complement strand
GTTTGAGGGTTCAGCCAAGCAGATCAAAGCATTTTTGGGTGATTTCGAGTATGACCGGGTGCGTGCCGATGTTCTTGATACCGGTATCCGTATCGATGGCCGTACGACCAACACAATTCGTCCAATCAGCACTGAAACCGGCTTTCTTCCGCGCGTTCATGGTTCAGCGCTCTTTACCCGCGGCGAAACTCAAGCGCTGGTTGCCGCCACACTTGGTACGTCCAGCGATGAACAGCGTATCGACTCTTTATATGGCGCGTCACGCAAACGCTTTTTGCTGCACTATAATTTCCCCCCGTTCTCGGTTGGTGAAACCAGCTTCCGTCTGGGACCGGGGCGTCGCGAGATTGGTCACGGCATGTTGGCTGAGCGAGCTCTTGCCGCGGTTCTTCCTGCTCATGATGATTTTCCGTACACGATCCGCATCGTTTCAGAAACTCTTGAAAGTAATGGTTCTTCCTCGATGGCGGCTGTCTGTGGCGGCTGTCTGTCGATGATGGATGCCGGTATTCCGATTACAGCACCGGTAGCAGGCATCGCCATGGGTCTGATCAAGGAAGGTGATAAATTTGCCATCCTGTCCGATATTCTCGGTGATGAAGATCATCTTGGTGATATGGACTTTAAAGTTGCCGGAACGGCTAAAGGTGTTACCGCGTTGCAGATGGATATCAAGATCGGCGGTGTAACCAAGGAAATCATGGAGCTGGCTCTTAAACAGGCCCGTGAAGGTCGCCTGCACATTCTCGGCAAAATGGCTGAAACCCTTGCCGCACCGCGTCCTGAAATGTCTTCGTTTGCTCCGCGCATAACCACGATCTATGTCAAGACGGATCGTATTCGCGACGTCATCGGCACCGGCGGTAAAAATATCCGTAACATCACCGAGACTACCGGTGTGACGATTGATATCGATGATACCGGTCGCATCAACATCGCCAGTACCAACAAGGAAGCATGCGATCTGGCGATCCAGATGATCCGCGGTCTGACCGATGAGGCTGAAGAGGGCAAATTGTACATGGGCACCGTTCGCAAAATCATGGATTTCGGCGCATTTGTTGAAATCATGCCCGGTACAGACGGACTTGTTCATATTTCCGAGCTAGACACTGCGCGGGTCAAGACCGTTACTGAAATTTTGAACGAGGGCGACACGGTCCTGGTTAAGTGCATCGGCGTTGATAAAAACGGCAAGATCAAGCTCTCCCGCAAGGAAGCGCTTGGATTCAACCTTGACGGCTCTAAGGTTGATGCCGCATAATCCTGCACGTGCAGATATCTGATGGTGTGAACAGTGGCGGAGCCGAAAATGGCTCCGCCTTTTCTTTTGTCAGAAATTGATGCATAGTAGCAACGAATCACGTTCACATGGAGGTGTTTGCATGAACAAGAGTCGCCTTGCCGCTATTGACATAGGAACCAATTCTATCCGCTGTATTGTTGTCGAGGTCGATCAGCAGGGCCGTTACATGATTCTTGATGATGAAAAAGCGACCGTGCGTCTCGGAGAAAATCTCGCCGTGAGCGGCGCCATCTCGGCTGCGGCTTTTGCCCGCGCCGTAGATGCCATGTCACGTATTCGCAAGCTGATAGATGGCCTGAAAGTGGCAGAAGTTGAAGCGGTTGCTACCAGTGCCGTGCGAAGCGCCTCAAACGGAGAGGAGCTTGTTGCTGTCCTGACCCGTGAGCTCGGGCGGGAGATCAGAGTCATATCGGGAGATGAAGAGGCCGACCTGGTAGCATTGTCGGTGCGCCACAATTTCGATATGAGCGGCAAACGTTACATGATCATTGATATCGGCGGCGGCAGCGTTGAAATCATGAGTGCCGTTGCCAACCATGTTGAGAAATGCTTTTCGCTTGAGCTGGGTGCTGTGCGCATGACCGACAGGTTTATTACTTCAGACCCTGTTCGTGATGCTGAAATAGCCAGGTTACGCCGCTTTATTCGTACCGAACTGAAAACAGCCTTCGGTGAAAAACAGCCGTCGGTACAGACCTTCATCTGTTCAGGTGGGACAATAACCGCTCTGGCAAGCATGGTTATGAATATGCGCCGCCAGACCTACTCCACCTCTCACGGATTTGAAGTGCTCCGCTCGGAGGTTGTTCATCTGTTGGCAATGCTGGTGCGCAAGGACTTGAAATCACTTAGGAATGTTCCCGGTCTTAACCCTGACCGCGCCGACATAATCATTGCCGGACTTGTGGTGATCGACGAACTGTTGAAATATTTCGGGGCCAACATGATGCTGGTCAACGAGCGCGGTATCCGTGAGGGACTGATAATCCGCTGCATGAAGCGCCTGCAACTGCTCCCCGACTCAACCGTGCAACGCAACTGGAAGGAATCGATCATTGAATTCGCCCGTTCCTGCCATTTTGACGAACCGCATTCACGCCATGTCGCCAAGATATCTTTGAATATATTTGATGCCCTTACCAAAGAATTCGGGCTTAAGAAAAACGACCGGAGGCTTCTTGAAGCGGCGGCTCTCCTGCACGATGTCGGCTATTTTATCAGCTACAATAGTCACCATAAGCACTCCCTTCATCTTATTCGCCACGCCGAACTGTTCGGGTTTTCCCCGCGGGAACGGGAAATGATGGCGCTGATCGCCCGCTATCACCGCAAGTCACTGCCTAAGAAAAAGCACCCGGAATTTGCACGCCTGGAAGCAAAAGATCAGCAGATCGTAAGCCGGCTTGGTGGTATCCTGCGGCTGTCTGATGGGTTGGACCGGCGCAGGAGCGGACTCGTTGACGTAGTGGAGCTTAAACGGAATGAAGCAACCTTCTGTTTTAAGCTGCTTGGCACGGAAGATATCTCTGTGGAAATTTTTGGGGGGAATACCAAAAAGGATCTCTTCGAAAAGGCATTTGCGGGAGCGGTTACTTTTGAGCAGTAAGGGTACCACTCTCCCGCAGGTACAGTTTATTTAAAGGCTTCCGGTTGAGCCAAACCCGCCCGCTCCCCGCTCGCTTTCCTGACTGAATTCAGTCACCACATTCAAATCAGCCTGCAGCACCGGTACGAAGAGCATCTGGCAGACGCGTTCACCCGGCTCGATCGTGTATGATGCGGCTCCGCGATTGACGATGCCGATGCCGATCTCTCCCTGATAATCTGAATCAATGACGCCGACTGTATTTGCCAGTACGATGCCATGCTTGATGCCCAGGCCGGAGCGTGGCACCAGCAGGGCCACCAGGCCGGGGTCGTGAATACTGATAGCAATGCCGCTCGGGATCAGCACGGTCTCTCCAGGCTGCACGGTTTTCGGGCTTTCCAGGCAGGCTCGCAAGTCCAACGCTGCGGCACCGCTCGTTGCGTATGATGGCAGCGGAATAGTTGTGCCGATCAGAGGATTCATGATTTTGGTTTCAATTTCAGGTCGCTTCATGTAAATTTCCTTGTCTTGGAGGTGAGTTTTAGCGGCTCACTCTAGCAGAATCGACCTATAGTATACAAGGAGCGTTTTACCATGAAGCAACGCGTTGTCAGCGGCATGAGGCCAACCGGCAGACTGCATATCGGCCATTATCACGGAGTTCTTGAAAACTGGATCAAGATGCAGGAATCATTCGACTGTTTCTTTTTTGTGGCCGACTGGCATTCACTGACGACAGAATATGCTGATACCTCCGGGATTGCCCAGAATATCCGTGAAATGGTGCTTGATTGGGTCGCCTTCGGGCTTGACCCCGAAAAATGCATTATATTCCGCCAGAGCATGGTGCCGCACCATTCGGAGCTGAACCTGATTCTTTCCATGGTCACCCCGGTTTCCTGGCTGGAGCGCTGCCCGACCTACAAGGAGATGCAGGATAACCTGGAAACCAAGGATCTTTCCACGTTCGGTTTCCTCGGCTACCCGGTGCTGATGGCCGCCGATATTATTTTGTATAAGGCCGCGCGGGTTCCGGTCGGCCAGGATCAGCTGCCGCACCTGGAAATTACCCGGGAAATTGCCCGGCGCTTCAACCATCTGTACGGTGAGGTGTTTCCCGAACCTGAAGCGCTTTTGACGGAAACTCCCAAGCTTCCCGGCCTTGACGGGCGGAAGATGAGCAAGTCATATAACAATTCGATTTACCTCTCCGACACCGCTGAGGAAACGAGCAAAAAAATCATGTCGATGATGACCGACCCGGCCAGGGTTCGGCGCAATGATCCGGGCGACCCGGACGTCTGTGTTGCCTTCAATCTGCACCGCATTTACGTGCCGCAGGAGAAGCTGGAAGAAATCATCCCGGCCTGCCGTAATGCGACGATAGGGTGTGTGGAATGCAAGAAGATTCTGGCCGCTTACATGAACGAACGGCTGGCCCCTTTCCGTGCCCGCCGTGAAGAGCTTGCCACCAACCCCGCCTTTGTCGATGAATTGCTGCAGGAGGGGAGCACAAAGGCGTCCCTGATATCAGATGCCGTGATGACTGAGGTTCGTACGGCACTCAAGTTCTGATATGACAGCCGAGGCACATGGTTATCACGAGGAGCATCTGCCGTTGCTGGATGGTTTTCACGAACAGTACAGTGTTCACCTTGACAAATTTGATGGGCCGCTCGATCTGCTGCTGCATCTGATCAAGAAAAACGAACTGGATATCTGCGATATTTCTATTGCGGTTATTACCCGGCAGTACCTCGACTTCATCAAGTTGATGAAGGAGCTGAACCTTGAAGTTGCGGGGGATTTTCTCGTCATGGCAGCCACGTTGCTGCAGATCAAGTCCCGTCAACTGCTCCCGCTTGATGATCAGGAAGAGCAGGAAACTGAAGAGCCTGACCCGCGCGGCGAGCTGGTGCGCCGTTTGCTGGAATATCAACTGTATAAGGAAGCCGGAATGGTGATCGGCGTACGAGCGTTGCTGGGGCGTGAAGTTTTTGCCCGCACTGCTGTGGAGCCGTTGCTGGCAGCGG
The DNA here is from genome assembly GCA_019352135.1 of Pseudomonadota bacterium. Lineage (GTDB taxonomy): Bacteria > Desulfobacterota > Desulfuromonadia > Geobacterales > Pseudopelobacteraceae > JACRCG01. The sequence goes on along the minus strand of JABBNX010000030.1, from coordinate 22,323 downwards.
CGCAAAATGTGGAAGGCCCACTGGAAGTAAGCCTGTTTGAGCTGGTAGACGCCTTCCGTGGGCTGTTACAGCGGATTCCTGAAGAAAGTTTTCATGATGTTGCTCCGGGTGACTCTCTTAGCATAGCAGACTGTATCAACGAAATCCTCTCCTTGCTTCAGGAGCGGGATACCATCCGGTTTGACGATCTGGTACGGGATGAATATTCTCGTGAACGAATAATAGTTACCTTTCTGGCGCTTCTGGAACTGTGCCGTCTCAAGCTGATCCGTATTTATCAGGGGAGCGAGCATGGCTCGATCTGGTTTGTTCCGGCCGTGGCCGCCGATTCCTCCGAGGTTTGATTTTCGATGAATTCCGAATTGCCTGCTATAGTAGAGAGTCTCATCTTTACCGCTGAAGCGGCGCTTTCAACCGAGCGCATCTGTGAATTGCTGAATGAATTTGGACGCGATGAAATCAGATCTGTCCTGACAGAGATGGCTGCCAGTTATCAGGAGCGGGGAGGGGGCTTCGAGCTGGTCGAGGTGGCCGGCGGCTGGCAATTCAGAACCCGTCCCGCTTTTCATAGTTACATTACCCGCCACATCAAAACCAGAACCTCTAAATTCTCGCAATCTGCCCTTGAAACGCTGGCGATCATTGCCTACCGTCAGCCGATTACCCGCGCTGAAGTTGAGCATCTGCGCGGAGTTGATTGCGGTGGCGTTCTCAAGTCGCTGTTGGAAAAACATCTGGTGCGGATACTGGGGAAAAAAGATATCCCGGGTCGTCCCCTGATTTACGGCACAACGAAAGAATTTCTTGAAATATTCAGTCTTAAAGATTTAAAATCCTTACCAACGCTAAAAGAGATCAAGGCACTGGATGAACAGCCGCAGTACGAGCGTCAGGAAGAATTGCAGCTTGAGCCGGAAAAGCCTGTTCCGGTGGAGAATGATTTGCCGTTTGAATAGCGGCATGGAGGTGGGGCATGCAGCGACAACCGGCCGTAGCAGGTCAATTTTATCCGGGGAGTGAACATACACTTCGTACCGCACTGTCTCAGCTGATACCTGAAAACGCATCCCCGCAACGGGTAAAGGGCATCATCTCTCCTCATGCCGGGTATGTCTATTCCGGTTCGATTGCCGGTCAGCTGTTTTCACGGATAGCCATTCCCGCCACGGTTCTGATTCTTGGCCCCAATCACCATGGAACCGGGGTGGCCGCTGCACTGTACCCGGAGGGCGAATGGTTGACTCCGCTCGGGGGAGCGCCAATAAATTCCCGCCTGAACTCGCTTCTGCTCCGGCATACACCGTATATCCAGTCAGATCGTGTCGCTCATCAACTTGAACACTCCCTTGAAGTCCAACTCCCTTTCATTCAGTATCTCCGCTCCGATGTGACTATTTCAGCTATCTGCCTTGGTCATGGCGATTATGTTCCTCTGCGCGAGATTGGTGCCGGAATCGCTGCGGCCATTCGGGAATATGGCGAGGAGGTGCTGATCGTGGCCAGTTCGGACATGACCCATTATGAATCCGCTGCTTCGGCCCATCGCAAGGATGAAATGGCGCTTGAACGGGCCCTGGCGCTGGACGGTAAAGGGCTGCTTGAAGTCTGTCACAGCCAAGGGATAACGATGTGCGGTGTTGTGCCGGCGACCGTCATGATCGAGGCGGCACTCCAGTTGGGGGCGTTGCATGCGGAATTGGTGGCCTATGGCACCAGTGGGGACGTGACCGGAGACAACGATCAGGTGGTCGGGTATGCTGCGGTGATGGTATATTAAACGTGTGGAAAAATAGTAAGGAGCTCATCACCATGTATATGCCGTTGCCAAGCAGGCTTTTCTTACCTCTCGCCGCATTGTTTTTACTCTCCTGGTCAACGTCTGTTTTAGCGGCTGCTACCGTAACAGTCACCCCGTCCGGAGATTCATCGTATAGTGTACTTGGGGCAGGAATGGACGGTGTTGCCGGCATTCAGCTCGACATCTTTTATGATGCCGCCTCACTGGCAACCCCGACGGTAACCCAGGGCGGGCTTGTCTCCGGAGCAATGCTTGCCGCCAACACCTCACAGACCGGACACATCAAAATCGCCATCATCAGCACCCGTGTGTTTTCCGGGAGCGGCCAGATTGCCACACTCTCTTTTGCCTCGAAAACGGGGAGTGGCGGCATTACTTCAGTTACAACCAGCATGATTGACAGCAAAGGAGCGGTGGTCTCTGCTTCTGCTGTCATCACCGGCGGGTCAGAGAGCAATATTCCGGGATTGTCGAGTACACCCGGTGTGCCGTTTAGCCAGTCCAGTCAGGCTACTCAGGCCAGTCAAAGCAGTCAAAGCGACACTGCAACAATTCCTGCGTACCTCGGAACGGTAACGATGCCCTCAGAACAGCACCGTGATCCGTCACCGCCTGAGACCCCTTCGAGTTCACCCGGCGACACCGGAGAACCGGCACCAAGAGCTGCAGAAAAAACGCAACCGCCTGACATCCCGGTCGCTGACACAAAACCGGAAGAAACGTCGCAATATGTTGTTTATGGTGGGATATTAGATCGATTCAAACAGTATAACGGCAGTAAAAAGTTCTCCGCTATGAAGACACTCTTTGATATGGATGTTGCTCAAGCCATCCGTCAGGAACCGGCACTACTTGTGAGCGACGGGCAAAGCAAAGCCACTCTGACCGTTGACATTCCCGCAAGGTCAAACTCTTCACCTAATTTTGCCGTGAAAGGCGGCACGCTGGTCTCATTCAAGCGGGATACACAGGGCAAAGACCGCTGGATAGTTGACGTCCTGCCAAAATCCGGCGTTACCGTCGTCACCCTGACAATACTGAGCGGAGCCGACGTACATGAATTTCCACTTACCGTTGTCCCGCCGGTGAAAACGGCGCTGACTTTTGATGAACGCGGTTGGGACAGGTTTCTTAAAGAGGTCGGCACAGCCAAAGCCCCACTTCATGATTTGAATAACGATGGGGTGCGGGACTATATGGATGAGTTCATTTTTGTTGCCCATAGTCTTTTAAACAAAACAGTGACTTCCAAGCCGTAATCTTTATATGTGTTCTTATTCTTCGTTTCAAGGGTATTACCAAAAGAGATTCTGCGAAGGGCTGTGCTATAACCGTTTGTAAACTTCTCGACGATGGCGGACATAGTGGATTATTACAGTTGCGCTGGAAGTATCGAGTTCGTAGATGATGCGGTAATCACCTGTTCTGTGTCGCCATGTTCGTTCAGTGCCGGTCAGCTTTTTATCGGGAGGATAACAGGGAGAGTCAGCCAGTTGTTCTATTGCAGCAAAAACGTGGCGCACTACTGTAGAAGAAAGTTTGCGCAGGTCTTTTTCGACCGACGGTTTAAGCAGAATTTCAAATTTGGGCATGGTCTTTCAAGCGCTGCTTCATTTCGGCCAAAGAAATAGCATATTCTTCATGACGTTCTGCTACGACGCTCAAATCGTGCAAGTCTTCAAGTAATCGTTGGTATTCTTTTATAGGTATAATAACGGCTTTTTTTCTACCGCTTGGGCTGGTGATGTAGCTTGTCATTGCAGTTTGCATGGGTAACGCTCCGTCATATACAAAACAAAGGGATGTATTGATGTTTCGTCTTTGTAGGTCAAAATAATAACATAAACTAACGGAAATAGTCAAAAGGTCTGTGATAGTCTCCCTCCCAAACATTAGAATCCTTGACATCTCCTCCCCGACTGTATACAAAACTTTAGAAAAAATTCTCATCTTCTAATGTACACAAGGCTGACGAACCAGATGGCTTATGCGCTTGATAACAACTGGCACGTCGCAGATATAACGCTTGACACCAACCTGGCCGGGGGGCACGTTTCCTCACGCCTCACGCCTCACGCCTCACGCCTCACGCCTCACGCCTTCGGGAAGCTCCCAAAGTAATCCGGA
>JABBNX010000030.1:14054-18368 GCA_019352135.1 Pseudomonadota bacterium | reverse complement strand
GCCTTCTCTCACGCCTCACGCCTCACGCCTCACGCCTCACGCCTCACGCCCCACTTCAACTTTTCCTTTGTGCAAGTTCTTCAATAAAAACATGGCAGGTAATACCAAACAGACCTCGGAGGTTTTTGACCTTTGGAGGTCTTCACCGTTTTGCACGTGGACAAGGTGACTCATACTCACAATACTGTAATAAAATTAGTTCAGGAGAATTAATTATGTATTTTAAAATGATGAAACAATCATGTTTAGCAGCGGTTACTATGTTTAGGCAGTTACCTTTTTCATCAACCGCACTTCAACTTGTTTTTTCATGTGTGCTTGTAACATGCATGATTAGTACGGGTTGGGCAACAGTTACAGCAAAATTTGAGGCTGACATTTTTAGTGGGCTTAAGCTTTATTCAAGCGATGATGCTGGCATAATACAATATCATTTCTATAATAATACTGCTCTCAATTATGGGATTCTATCTGTTACTGACTATGAAAAAATGAAAGCCGGATTGGGGATGAAAGACTCCATTATCACCATGCTCAAGACTAACTTGATCCCAGGTAAAACAGGGTTTATTGATCCAGTACAAACCGTTGAGTCGTTGTGCCAAAAAGCTTCTAAACCGTTATCTTCGGAGCTTGAAGGTTTAAATTCGATCTCCGTACGTACTGATGCAGGAATTGAAGAAGTATTCCCTGGGTTGCTCAGTAGTGGCGAATTCAAAGGTGTGTTATTTAATGGGAGTGCCCCACACAGTATAAACTTTCCAATGCTTATGGATGTAGGCCAAATTGCTTCTAGCATGAACAGTGCAAATCCCAAAGCGGTTAAAAAATATATTGATAAAATAGGAAAATTCGCAAGCATTGCACCTGCGGCTATTGGTTTTATAACACTCAGCGAATTAGTGCTTGATCCCGCAGCTGATACGATCAGTTTGTTGAGCTTTGGTAAAAATACTCTTGAAATTCAGCAACTACGCGATAATCTTGAATTTGCAAAGACCACCTTTAAAAATCTAATACCTGCCGGAACAATCGATGAATCATTGCTCAAATTCAATGCGACAAAATTCGATAAAGCATTAGGCGACTTAACGCCGTCAAAAATTGATTACCTTGGATTATTATCGTCGCTTGGGGCATCTACCCCCGAGAATAAGCTTAAGATAAAGCTATGGATTGCTCACGACCCGAAAATAGGTAAAAAACTCGCGATTGCAGTACTTGCCCTTGATTTTACTAACAGAATTATGCGGATCATGAACAGTTGGGACAATGACCAAGCGCTTACACTTACTGAAAGCATTGAGCTTGCAGGATACTTTATAGCTGAAATACTGCAAGATTACGCTGAATACGGTTTGCAAAACGCGGTGTGTTCTCAAGCTTCTGATGCGTACTCACAAGTTATTTCAAAATTTCCACTTACTAATGGTTTAAATGTATCCGCCGGCAAATTTTGGGGGGAAGCAAGTCGTCCCAGTGAAATATATTTTACTGTTAAGAGAAATTCGAAGACCGGCGTTATTACTTTTAATCATGGCATCAGTAATATTCCTTCTCGCGGATACTCGCTCATTCAGGCCCCCTCTGGACAATCATGGTTAGATGGTCAAAAAGTAATCCATCCGCAGGTATCGTCCTCTGTGGGAGGTTATTCATCTTCATTACTTGCCAAATATCCTCAACAACCGATTGCAATGCTTGCCAGACAGGGCCTTAAGGTTGCTCCGCAAGTTGTGTTGACTTTTCAAAAAAGCGCCACTGATGTTAAAGGGTATTTTGATGCCTCTGTTGGCAGTGTAACTGCTATTTATTCAAGTTTGATCACTGACAGACTTGGAAAAAACGCCATAGATGGACAGTATAAGTGGTTCGCAGATACAGGCTTGGCACACCGTGAAGCTGCAGTTGGTTTTAGCGATGCGGCAGCAAACAGTTGGACTGATGATCCAATGCAATTCACCCGCTATTACGCATCGTTGGAGGAAGATGCTGTTGGGCTTTCACGTGGTACTTACCACAATGGGAATTTTACAGACATAAGCGCACAGAATATACTGAATTCAGGCGGTTCCCAACTGGATGTCTCTTTATCAGAAATAGCTGGCTATAGAGTCAAAATCAATCTTTCAGTGAACGAATATGTATCTGGTGCAGTCAAGAAAGCTTTAGTACAAAATGGAGAATTCAGATTCTACGTCCTTCCAAATTATGAATACAGCAAAATGACAGCTCTTTTAAGTTCTTCTGACGTAGTTTTTGATGGCGGACGGAGGGCAATATTTGTTAGCAATTATGCCGGTGACACCCTTACTGGTTTTAGGCGAATCCTCCCTGGCGGCAGTACAGGTTGGCAGATAAGAGTTGCTGTCAAAGGAACAGATGGTAACTATCAACGCATTGAAACCAAAGGTTATACAGGAACGTTAAACAGTAAGGATGGTTATTTTGTGCCTATCCCTGATAACTTCTTTCAAAGTCCCATCGTTTCTGTGGCACTCTATGATCCATTGATTAATGCCTATAGCGACCTTGAGGTTGCTGATTTTGATAATGTCTTGAAAAGTGCATCGGTGCCTGAGTTGAGAAACTCTGCAAATGCCGAGATGGATCAGATAGCCAGCGCAATTGACATTCCTTGGTTTGCGCTAAAGAAGAGTGGCGATACAACAGCTCCATCAGTTAGTGCTTTACCAAAAGGAGGAAACTATTCTGATACGCAAACTATAGTATTGAATAGCACAGAACCTTCAGCGGTCTACTATACTATCGATGGGTCAAAACCAACAGAAGCATCAACTCTATACAGTACTCCGATCTCACTGAATTCTACCTCTGTTTTAAAATTTATAGCGGTTGATAGTGTAGGAAATGTAGGATCTGTAAGCACTGAACGGTATGATATCAAAAATTTCACCTCCACACCCTACCTCCAAATCACCGTACCAGATACATCCAAAGCAGCCTTTGATGCCAACGACAATAGCTTCTACGCCGATCCTGGTGATGTGATCCGTCTGCGGGTGCAGAACCAAATACCTTCGCCGATGATTGCCATGGCGGGCTTGCCGGTCAAGGTGGTGGTGTTTCTTCCTAATGGCCAAGACAAGCTGGTTGATGGCACGCTAAATGGTGAGGAATTGTTATTTACCATTGGGACAACTACTGACGGCACAACCATGCCAGCCGGAAGGTATCGGGTTATAACTGCCTATGGTCTTGATGCTCAAAATACCAAACCTGGTTTGTCTTCATATTCCCTGGTGCAGATCGTTGAGAAAGATGCCGTTTCCGACCCCGGCACCCCTCCACCATCTACCACCGGCACCATCACTCTTCCGCGCACCGGGCAGTATCGCTGTTATGATACCGCAGGAGCCGAAATCCCCTGCGCCGGAACCGGGCAGGATGGAGATATTCAGGCTGGGGGAGTGTGGCCGGTTCCACGTTTTGTGGATAATAACGACGGCACTGTTGCCGACATGCTTACTGGGCTGATCTGGAGTAAGGATGCAAACCCTGCTGCTGTCGTCACAATGACTTGGCAGCAGGCGCTGGACTGCATAAAAATACTTAACGAAAATAGTTATATGGGTCATAATGACTGGCGATTGCCCAATATCAACGAACTATCAAGCTTGACAGGCACAGGTGGTTTCCCATGGCTTAAAACACAAGGATTTTTGAACGTTTCCACAGCTGATAGCGGCACATATCCGACAAATAATGGTGGGCAGTACTGGTCTTCTAGCACATCTGAATTGTACTCAAATGGAGCATATATAATAGAATATGGTAACCGTATAAGAATCATCAATAAGCTTAGTGGTGATATTTTTTACTACGATAGGGGCTATGGAAACACTGACATGCATATGTGGCCAGTTCGTGGCGGTCAGTCAGGGACTCTGTCCGTTTTAAGTACAGGACAAACAACTTGTTCAGATGCGTTGGGATCTGTCATCCCTTGCACAGGCACTGGACAGGATGGTGAGTTAAAAACGGGTGTACCCTGGAGCGCTACCACTCGTTTTAGCGGTAATAGCGACCTGACCGTAACGGACAATCTTACCGGGCTGATCTGGAGTAAGGATGCTAACCCTGCTGCTGTCGACACAATGACTTGGCAACAGGCGCTGGACTACATTAAAACCATTAACACCGGCAACTACTTGGGCCACAATGATTGGCGTTTGCCCAATGCCAATGAGCTGAAAAGTTTGGCTAAAACAGTGAATAGTCCATTTACCAATTTCCCTACGTACGACTCGTACTGGACTTCAACCAGCGATGCCATCTACATTTCATATGCCT
>JABBNX010000030.1:3503-14044 GCA_019352135.1 Pseudomonadota bacterium | reverse complement strand
TATGCCTTTTACCTCACAAGTAGTTTATGGGTTACTTCTAAAACCTCGTACGGCTATGTATGGCCCGTTCGCGGTGGACATTTAGACTCTTTGAAAATTGTCCCTCCGACACCCACCACCACCTTCATCTCCGAAAACCTCCCGGACGGCAGCTACCAGGTCGGTTCCACCACCAAAGTCTGGCGCTTCAAAAGCGGCACAAGTGCCATCACCGGCCTGAAAGCGGTGCAGGTGTCAACCGACGCTGGTTTGGGAATCATCCAAACCGAAATCGCCATCGGCGATGTCGCCGCTGCCACTGAATTTCTGGTCAACCTCCCGATCACCCCGCTGCATGATACAACCGCCACAAAATCATCCTACTGGAAGTTTGTGGATGGCTCCGGCGCTGCTGTGCTTATATCCAACTCCAAAACCGGCCAGTTCTGGCTGAAAATAAAGACCAACCGTCCGCCAGAGTTCAGCCAGTTGCAGCTGGACAGCGTCGCCGGGGCGGTTAATTCGCTGCTATCAATTCCGGTGCAGGCCACCGACCCTGATGGTGACACATTAACCTACAGTGTGCTTTCCGGCGGTGGTACTGTTGTCAGCGGCACCTGGCAGGGAAAAGCGGCCATGCTCTATCAACACACCTTCGCCGCACCAGGCGTTTATCCGGTGACGCTGCAGGTAAGCGACGGTCATGGTGATACTGCCAGCCGTGTCATCTATGCCGTTATCGCTCCGGACGGGCGCGTTGCCAATTTCTACACCGATGTGATCTATCCCGGCACCTCCAGCGGTCAAAGCTACGATCAATATGCCGCTATCCACTATCTGACCCTGAATGGCATCACCATCGGACGCCCTGACCCCAACAACCCTGTCAACCGCGTCTTTGAACCGAACAACCTGGCTAAACAGGCCGAGGCTCTGGCAATGGTGATGAAAGCGGCCACACTCCGCACTGGCCTGCTGCTGGACGCTGAACCACGCTGGCTGCCAAATCTGGTAGTTACCGATGTTGCCAACGGCATTTACGAAAACTTCTCCTGGGCTGCACCATATCTGCTTAAAGCCGAAGCACTTGGGCTCATCCCCAGCGCCGACACCTTTAACCCGGCTGCACCTGCTACCCGTGCCTGGCTGGCAACCGTCGTCAGTCGCTTGATGCATCTCAATCCGCCGGTCGATCTGATCAACCCTGCAGCCTATCTTTTTGCCGATGCAGCAAGTTTTAGCAGCAGTGACGATTACGACAACGCCCGTGCTGCGGCCTTCTTCGGTTATCTGGGACATCTTGGCGATACAGCCATCTTTAACCCCAATGATGCCATGATCCGCGCCGATGTAGCCATTGTTACCTCAAGAATCCTGCGCGTTCCATCGGTAGAGGGTATAACAACAACCGGACTTGCCGAACAGACAATTTACGGGCAGCTACTTCCTTCGATCACTCATGGTCAAAGTTTCAGCGTGAGCGGTGTAATCAATCTGCAGGCGCACCGCATGCAAACCAGCGGTGAAGATATCTATGAAGAGTGGATTGAAAATGCCGCAAACTACACCACGGCAACAATCATCAACCCTGGGACAGCCTCACCGGTGTTGGGTGAACAATTGGTTAAAACTCTTGCCGGGTCTCCGGTAATTGTCCCTACCATTCTTCCTGATATCAACTTTAGCGAAGTGAGAAGTCTGCTGGTTTTACTGGAGGCCCGTGATGCAAACAACAACAACCCGGTGCGATCCATTGTCCGCCTGGATTACGGAGTTGTTTTTCCAGATGCCGATGGTGACGGGGTACGGGATACTGTTGATCTCTGGCCGAACAGTACTTTTTTTTCAACCAGCAGCAGCGGCAATGGTATCCCGGATAACGCCAATGCATTTTGGAACCTGAGCGCAAGGAAAAGTACTGATACGGTCTCCATCAATGGCCAAAGCATGACGCTCATCAACGCAATACTGAATAACGTACTGGCAAGCGACAAGACCGCGCCAACAACAACTCCATCCGTGCCGGGCGGTAACTATACTTCAGCCCAGTCCATAACCCTGAAAACCGACGAAACCGCTACCATTCACTGCACGGTCGATGGCAGCACTCCGACTGTTTCATCTCCACCATGCAGTACAGCAATTCCGGTCAGCAGCACGATGACTATTAACTACTTTGCTACAGATATTGTGGGCAATCAGGAGAGTGTCAAACAGACGGCGTATATCATAAATACCGCAAGTGCCGGTGTCTGCGGAAACAGCAATAACGGCACATTTGCGGTTGCTCCTGCAGTCAACCTCTGCTCTGTCGGCACGGCATCAGTTGTTTCCGGTTCCGGCCCATGGAGCTGGAGCTGCACCGGAATAAACGGCGGATCACCTGCAAGCTGCAGCGCCATTATCGACGCAACCGGCCCGACATTGACCGTATCCACTCTTGCCAATGCTGCAATAACCAACGATTCAATCCTTAATGTTGCCGGTACGGTTTTTGATGCCAGTGGCGTAGAGAGCTTGAGTGTGAATAGCACAACTATTACCGTCACCAACGACAGCTTCACGCATGCGATCACATTGGTCACTGGAGCAAACAACATAATCATAGTTGCTACCGATAAACTGGGCAATAGCACGACCGACCAACGCACCATAACCCTGGACCAGGGCGCACCGAGTATTACGATAACTGCTCCGGCGGATAATAGCTATACGAACAAAACCCTTGCAGACATAAACGGCACAGTTGATGAAAACGCTACAGTTAGTATTTCTATTCCTGAAAACGGTATCAACCAGGCGCCGACAATGAACGGCACCGCCTTCAGTGCCACCGTTAATCTGGCAAACGGGCTTAACACCATTACCGTTAAAGCCACCGATCTTGCCGGAAACAGCAGCCAGGCAAAACGCTCCATCACATCGGATGTACAGGCGCCAATTATCGCCATTACCAATCCGTTGCAGGATACTTCGACAAGCACGGCTGCCTATATGGTCAGCGGTGATGCCACTGACAGTGCAAGTCCGCCGGTTACACTTATGCTTACTTGCGATGGTCAGACATATTACCCGGCTGTAGTAGCAGGCACGTTCAGTCAGCAACTTTTATTCACGACCGGGAAACAGTATGCGGTTGTTGCAATCGCAACAGACGCCGCCGGCAACAGTGCAACTGCCCAGCGTAATGTTATCTATGTGCCAAAATCCAGCGGTGACATGAACGGTGACGGGAAGGTAGATGTCAGTGATGCCCTGCGTGCCCTGCGTATTTCGGTGGGCCTGTCAGCGCCAACAACATTTGAGCTTGAGGCCGGTGATGTGGGGCCTCTTGTTGCTGGAACCCCGCAGCCTGACGGCGTTATCGACGTTGGAGATGCATTTCTGCTCTTACGCAAATCAATCGGTCTGGTGACGTGGTAATAAAAAAAAACAGAGGGAGAATAAGATATGAACAGAACTATTGGTAAATTCAATATAATCATTGCAGCGCTACTTTCATTAACCCTTGCTGCTTGTGGTGGTGGAAGTTCCAGCCAGCAAACGACGTCCACGGTAATCACCGGTGTCGCCTCCAAGGGACTCATCAGAAACGGTGTTGTCAAAGTATATGCTGTCTCGGCCGGAGCGAAGGGAGCGTTGCTAATTACCACTTCAACTGATGCAAACGGCTGGTATTCCGCAAATATCGGCACGTACACAGGGGCTGTTCTTGTTGAGGCCAGTGGCAGTTATTCTGATGAAGCTACCGGCCAGATTAAAACCATTGATCCCGCAACACCGTTACGGGCCGCTATTGGCAACGCCAGTGGCGCGGTGAGCCTCTCAGTAACGCCACTGACCGACATTGCCGTGAGCCTTGCACCTACACTTACTCCAGCAGCCATTGATGCAGCTAACGCGCAGATAACTTCGATTTTCAAGGTGGACATTGTTGCTACTACTCCGGTAGATGCAACTGCAAGCGCAATGGCGAGTGCAACCCAGGCACAGAAAGACTATACGCTGGCTCTTGCCGCTGTTTCTCAGCTTGCTGAAAATAGCAGCAGCACAGTTCAACAGACTATGACGACCATACAAAGTGGCATAACTTCTTCAGGTGCCAATCAGCAAACAGTTACAACTCTTACCACCGCTCTGAGTGTCTTTTTAACCAGTGATAGTAACCAGACCGGCGTTACAACTTTGAGTGGCTCTAGTCTGGTGAACTTGGGTAAACAAGACATCACCTTGGTATTTTCAATTCAGGGGAACATCCCGTCCAGTGGTTCCGGTGGGGCTCAATTTACTTTCACCCTTCCAGCCGGTGTTTCGATACAGGCAGCAGATGGTGAACTGTCTGCGACTATCATCAAGGCAGCCGGTGTCGCCGCAAGTGGTGCCACTGTTTCCGGCAAGCTCGCTGGGCGTGCCGTTACTGCAGCTTTAATTGCCTCATCACCGGTCAGCACAGGCGATTTCATGACTATTACCTGCCTGGCAGATCCAGGCGTTTTAGTCACAGCAGATTTGTTCTCGCTATCAGGGGTGAAAATAATTGACATAAATGGTGCAGCTATTAGTACTGCAACGGTGGAAGTACTTGTCAGGTAACAACGGTTAGTAGTGAAGTGGCGAACTTTGCGCTGCAAGTGACTATTTGCCCTGGAAAGCGTCCCTGTTATCGTAATTGATACGCTCTATAACCCAATAGCCGGAATGACCGCCTCAGTTGCGGGCGTGACGTTGCAGTAGACGGTTGTTTGTCGGTACATTGAAAAAGAGAATGGCATCCGAAATAGTCCGGATGCCATTCTCTCTTAAATTCCCGCCTTCAATTACCGGAATGGAGGTCAGGTAATCAAGCCGTACTTGACGAGCAGTGCCTTGAGGATACTCTCGGCAACGGGCTTCACGACATAATCGGTGCAATCACCTTCAATAAGTGCCGTAATCATATCCGCAGGTGAACTGAGCGACGTAACCATGATGATGGTTGTTTTGCCTTCCCCGCCAATCCCCGCCTCTTTTTCCAAGGCGCGCATGCGCTTCAGAGCCTCTTGTCCATCCATCTCAGGCATGACAATATCGAGAAATACAAGAGAGTATGCAGTTTCGCTCAACAACGCCTTTTCAAAATGCTTCAGGGCATCACTGCCGTTTATGGCTTTTGTTACATTACTGATACCCAGGTCAACAAGAATAGATTCTAACATATCGGCTTGAAAATCTGAGTCGTCGACAATCAGGACTTTTTGAGTTTGTTGCATATGTTTCTCCAGTTACCGGCACAGTTGTCATGAAATATCTACGCGCCGCAAATGTACTTCTTTTTAAAGAGAATGTGAATCAGTTAAATTTCGGCATAAAAGCGGTGGCAGCTATAGTGTGCCCGAAGCTGCAAAAATCCGCATGATTCTGCCGGAATAAAAGTGTAAAATCAGGGTATTGTAAAATGATGCACGTGGTGATTGATAATCCGAATGAATAAGGTGTAAGGATCTTTTTAAGAGTGTGAATCGCGGTATAACGGCTCCACATGGTGCAATCCTGATTGTATTTCAACGCTTACAATGATACCTTGCCTGGGGGTAAGATTATCTTTTCAAGGCTGGTTTCATGCCCCTTCTGTGCTGATTCCGGCGGGTAATAATCATCAGTTAAAACGCGGGCGGGTATCTGAATGGGCTATAAAAATCTGCAGGAATGTGTCGGAGATCTTCAAAAGCGCGGCATGCTGGTAAGTGTTGATGCGCCGCTTGATCCCTATCTGGAAATCGGCGCGTTGCAGCGGCGTGTGTATCAGGCGGGAGGGCCGGCGCTGCTGTTTACGAATGTGGCCGGGAGCCATTTCCCGTTGCTCGGCAACCTGTTCGGAACGCTGGAGCGGACCCGTTTCATCTTCCGTGATACGCTGGACGACATCCGCCGCCTTGTAGAGCTCAAAATAAACCCTTTTTCACTGTTTAAAAATCCGCTTGATATCGTCAAGGCTCCTCGTGCGGCCTATCATCTCCTTCCTGCCGTCACATCGAAAACTCCGGTGCTGGAATGTTCAACAACCCTTTCCGCTCTGCCGCAGATTGTCTCATGGCCCGGGGATGGCGGCGCATTTTTGACTCTGCCGCAGGTGTACAGTGAAAGTCCGGCACATCCCGGCTTTGCCAAATCCAATCTGGGAATGTATAGAATCCAGATTTCCGGAAACAGCTATCAACCGGATAAGCAGGCCGGACTGCACTATCAGATTCACCGCGGCATCGGCGCTCACCATGCAGAGGCAATTGCCCGGGGTGACCTGCTCAGGGTCAACATTTTTCTGGGCGGGGCGCCTGCCATGACGGTCGCGGCGGTTATGCCGCTGCCGGAAGGGATGCCGGAGCTCTCTTTTGCCGGTCTGCTGGCCGGTCATCGTATCCCGATGGCCAGGGTTCCGGGGCATCTGCCGGTCTCTGCAGAGGCCGATTTTTGCATCAGCGGCATCGTTCATCCGGCCAAAACCCTGCCGGAAGGCCCTTTTGGCGACCATCTCGGCTATTACAGCCTGACTCACGAATTTCCCTTTATTGAGGTCGACGCAGTGTATCACCGCCGGGATGCCATTCTTCCCTTTACGACCGTTGGGCGGCCACCGCAGGAAGATACCAGTTTCGGCGCTTTCATCCATGAACTGACCGGCCCGTTGATACCGACCGTTGTGTCCGGGGTGAAGGAGGTGCATGCCGTTGACGCTGCCGGTGTCCATCCGCTGCTGCTGGCGATTGCCGCCGAGCGCTATGTCCCCTATGCAGCCGTGCGCCAGCCGCAGGAACTGTTGACTGTCGCCAACGCCATTCTCGGCCAGGGGCAGCTCTCGCTTGCCAAATACCTGCTGATTGCCGCAAACGAGGATGCACCAGAGCTGCACACCCACGACATTGCCGCGTTCCTGAGGCACATTCTGGAGCGTGCCGACTGGCGCACCAATCTGCACTTCCAGACGGCGACTACGGTTGATACTCTCGATTACAGCGGCTCCGGACTAAACGAGGGATCAAAAGTGGTTATTGCCGTCGCCGGTCCGGTGCGGCAGAAGCTGGCAACGGAACAGCCTGCCGGACTCGAACTGCCGGCAGGATTTGGCCCGGCCGCTCTCTGTCTGCCGGGCATTCTGGCTATTCAGGGGCCTCCGTCAGCGCAGGGGAGGGGGGAGGGCGATCCGCTGCTTGACAATTTCTGTCGTTTCTATGATAAGCGAAATGCCTTTGACGGTTTTCCGCTGATCGTGATCTGTGATGACAGCCGTTTCACGGCAGCGACCCTCAACAACTTCCTCTGGGTGACCTTTACCCGCTCCAACCCGGCGGTCGATATCTACGGCATTCGTCAGGAAACCCGCGGCAGGCACTGGGGGTGCAGCGGCGCACTGGTGATCGATGCCCGGATCAAGCCGTTTCATGCCCCCCCTCTGGTGGATGATCCGGCGGTGGAGCGTAAAATCGACGCACTTGGCGCACCCGGTGCCCCGCTTCACGGAATAATCTGATTGCAGACCGCATCGATTGTCACCCGGTCTCTACCCAAATCCCATGGTGAACTCACCGCACCAATCGTCGCCGCATTCCAGTGATAGCAATCGGAAACGTTATTACGCACCAGATCGTGAGATAGGCAATAGCGATCAAATTCGACCAGCTTGGTCTGCCGAGCGCAAAAGCACGGCATAGTTCGACTAAGTGGGTAAGAGGTAGTGTCTTCGCGAAAAGTTGTGCCCAACCCGGTAAATTGTCGAGCGGGAAAAAAGTGCCGGAGAAGAGAAACATTGGCGTTATAAACAGAAAAATCGGTACGTTGAGAGTTTCAATCGTCGGGACGATAGACGTACAGACCATTCCGGCGCATGCGAAAGCAAAGCCCCCAAGGAAAGCTACCGGCAACAGCAACAAAGCCTCCGGGAAGTGCAATAAACCGAAACACGTTATGATGATCATCATGAGTGCCGTGCCGATGACCGCCTTGGTCGCGCCCCAGAGGATTTCGCCGGTGATGATTTCTTCAATTGTAAGCGGGGTTGCCAGCATAGCGTCGAACGTTTTCTGATAGTACATACGCACAAAAGAACCGAAGGTGTTCTCAAAAAACGAGCTCTGCATGATGTTTATAGCGATGAGTGCCGGTGCTATATACGCCGTATATGCGGTTGCTTTGCCATCGTAGGATAATACGCCTACCAATCCACCGAGACCGACGCCGAATGCCGCAAGATAGAAAAGAGGCTCAAGCAGCGGCGGTACAAAAGATATCTTCCAGGTCTTTTTATAGACCCGAAGATTACGTTGCCATACGCGTATAAAACGTTTGCTTATATTAAAACCGATCACTCTCGCAACTCCCTTCCCGTTAACCGCAAAAAGACATCTTCCAGCGTTGCTGGACGAAGCATGCACCCTTCACGACAATGCTCGCCGAGCAAGTCACGGTAAAGATTCTCACCGTCATGGCTGTAGATAATCAACCTCTGACCTACATCCTCATAGGCAACACCTTTTTCCTTAAGCACCTGACGGAGTTCTGAACATGGTGCTATAACTTCAATGACACTTTTTCCGACATGTTCCTGGATAAGGTCGAGTGGTGCCCCCTCAATCAGAATCTTTCCTTGATCCATAATTATCAGTCGATCGCATAGTCGCTGTGCTTCGTCCATATAGTGCGTTGTTAGTAACGTCGTGAGACCGCGCTGTTTTAACTCATCCAGGCGGCTCCATAACTGATGCCGGGATTGTGGATCAAGTCCGCTGGTTGGTTCGTCTAGTATGAGTAACTGTGGCTCGTTGAGAAGGGCTCGTGCCAGCACAAGGCGCCGTTTAAGGCCTCCAGACAGCTCCATGACGTTGGCATGCTCACGGCCTTCCAAGGCCGTAAACTGTAACAGTGACATAACCCGGTCATTGACAAGATTCGACGGTATATTGAAATAGGCGGCGAACGTTTCCAAATTCTGACGCACGGTCAGATCCGGATCAAGATTGTCTTCCTGCTGGCACACACCAATTTTAGCTTTTATGGATCTCCATGCTCCGTCACAGTCCGTGCCGAAAAGACGCAACCGACCGCTCTCCCGTGGGGTGAACCCGTAGAGCATACGAATTGTGGTCGTCTTGCCGGCTCCATTCGGACCAAGCAGGCCGAAGCATTCACCTGCTTGTACGGTAAAGCTTATTCCGTCAACCGCTACGGCTGAACCGTAAGACTTGCGTAAGTTCTCAACTTCAATTATTGCCGCCATGGGTATCCTTTCGACCGGTTTTACACATTGAAGAACTGTGCCTAAATTCGATTGAACTGGCAATTGTTTGCTGCGCCCGGTCGTGATTAACGGTGATAGGGCAGTAGCCAAAATATTTTCTGCAGAATCCTCAGTACATACTGTGCACTTTACTTACCTTGAAAAAGTGCCCCTTGATCTTGTTTCTGCCCAGACAGGAGAGGGCCAGGTCGACGCTTGAACGCACGATCGCCACATAACTGCAGCCATCCAGGACGTCAATCTTGCCGACCTCACTTCCCGCAATGCCACCCTCACCGGTCAGGGCACCGAGGACATCACCGGGGCGCAGTTTGTTTTTGCGACCGCCGTTGATGCAGAGGGTCACCATGGCGGGGGCGGGAGGTTTGCCCGCAGCCGCCGGCAGCGATGGTATTTCTCCCCGGGCGATGCTGATGCCGAGAGCGCTTTCGATCGCCTGGACCCGCCGGCTCTCATGCACTGTCATCAGGCTGAGCGCCAGCCCCTGCTCACCGGCACGTCCGGTTCGGCCGATGCGGTGGGTGTGAATCTCCGGGTTGCGGGGCAACTCATAGTTGATGACCGCCGCGAGCTCCTTGATATCGAGACCGCGTGCGGCCACGTCGGTTGCCACCAGCACCGAGGCGCTCTTGTTGGCAAAGCGGACCAGTACCTGATCACGTTCCCGCTGCTCCAGGTCGCCATGAATAGCCAGCGCGGCAAATCCTTTCTCAGACAGCGCAGCAGCTACCTCCTGACACTCGATTTTGGTGTTGCAGAAGACCAGGGTTGATTCCGGGGAAAAGTGCATGAGAAGCCGCGCTACCGCTGCGGTTCGCTCTTCCGGTTCCACCTCATAGAAAATCTGCTCGATAGCGCTTTCGTCATGAGTTTCGTCGACGCTGATCTCGACCGGTTCGTGCTGGAGCGTCGCACTAAGCGCTGTAATCGCCGCCGGGTAGGTCGCAGAGAAGAGCAGCGTCTGCTTCTTTTTAGGGGTGGCGGCGATAAGTGTGCTGATATCTTCCAGAAAACCCATATCAAGCATGCGATCGGCCTCGTCGAGGACCAGTGTCTGCAGTGACGTGAGATCGAGGCTTCCCCGGCGCAGGTGGTCGAGAAGGCGGCCGGGTGTGCCGACCACCACGTGAGCGCCATGTTCGAGGGAGGCGAGCTGGGGGCCGAAAGGAACGCCGCCGCAGAGGGTCAGGATCTTGATGTTGTCGGTAAAACGGGCCAGGCGTCGCAGCTCTTTGCCGACCTGGTCGGCCAGCTCGCGGGTGGGGCGGCGATGACCACCGCGGGTGGGGCGGCG
>JABBNX010000030.1:0-3493 GCA_019352135.1 Pseudomonadota bacterium | reverse complement strand
CCGATCTGGCCAGCTCGCGGGTGGGGCAGAGCACCAACGCCTGAACGTTCGAAGATGCTGCCTCAAGGTGCGTCAGCAGGCCGATACCGAAGGCGGCGGTCTTGCCGCTGCCGGTCTTCGCCTTGGCGATCACGTCCTTGCCGGCGAGAATCAGCGGCAGGGTGTGGGCCTGAATGGGCGTCATTTCGGCATAACCGAGTGAGGCGAGGTTCTTGATCATGGGACTCTTTAAGTGGAGCGCGGAAAAAGCTTTCGTGGTCATGGGATACTCTCTTTTTGACATGTGATTCATACACTGGTACTTATTATGAAACCTGTTCATCCGGTTTGGTTTGTTATAATAGCAGCAGTAGGCGGTATTATGGGGAAGAATTACGTGTAAAAATATCAATTTCTGATCAAGGAGAGTGAGTATATGTCAACAAAGTCAAAAAAAATCGTAGTATCAGCGGTCGCAACTGTAGCAACTTTGATACTGATTCAGGCAATTCCTTACGGCAAGAACTTCACCAATCCACCCGTTGTCCGCGAGCCATCATGGGATAGCCCTGCTACTCGCGCCCTTGCAAAACGTGCCTGTTTCGACTGCCACAGTAACGAGACCATCTGGCCATGGTACTCTCACATTGCTCCGGCATCCTGGCTGGTGCGGCACGATGTGGACGAAGGGCGAAGTAAGCTGAACTTTTCCGATTGGCAATATGGCGCGCGTAAAGCAGAGAATCCTGACAAGATCGCCAGTGAAATCAACGAAGGAGAAATGCCGCCTATTCAATTCCGCTTGGCTCATCCGGAAGCGCGATTGACTGATGCCGAGAAGCGCCAGCTCATTGACGGGATTAAGGCAACATTTCTCCGTCACTGACCCAGAATTAAATAGTGCCTATTCACCACGGCTCAGCTCACGCGTATTTTCAAAACCAGCCTCCAGGCCCGGGCAGATATCAGCAGGTTGTATTTTAGGTTGTCTATGAAAAACGTCGTGCGCAGGATACATATCGGCCGAGTCCTCAAAATTGCGGCGCTCGCCATCGTCGGCTTCCTGTCGCTGCTGCTGGTCTGTCTGTGTTTCCTCCCGGTGCTTGTCAGCAGCCATGCGGTGCAGAGCCGAATTCGGCACTCCCTTTCCACCGCCATGAAACGAGATGTGTCCTGGTCCGTCTTCTCCATGACCTGGTCCGACGGTCTGACACTCTCCGGGCTTATGCTCGGCGACGGAGCCGCGCCGCTGCTGAAAACCGCTGTTGAGCAGATCGTTATCGCCCCATCAGTCGGTCGTGGTGTCGATGGGCGCTTCGGCATCAACCTCGTGGTCCGGATACGCAACGTTCGGATTGAACTTGCCCCCGGACCGCCAAAAGCGCCCCCTCCCAAGCCGACAAAAGATCCGTTGACGCTGCTGGCCGAGACGATCCAGCGCATCCAGGGGCTCGACTATCCGTTGCCGGTTGATCTGCGCGTCATGGTTGACGTGGCGCCACTGCAGCTCTCGTACCGGATACCTGGGCGGCAGCTGTTGCTGCAGGATTTCTCGTTTCGCCTTGCGATGCCCTCGTTGGCTGCCAAGCCGGTTACGGCGGCGGTGTGCGGCCGGGTATCGATGGATGGACGAAAGATAGGGAACGTTAGCCTGAACGCGAAGGTGAGCGATCTGGTAACAAAAGAGCGGCGGATTCGTCTCGCCTCGGCGCTTTTTGCCGTTGATGCGGCTGCACCCGGCACGAGTATGACCCTGTCCGGCGGGCTCAGCCAGAATGACGGTTTTGCGGCGCGCTGCAAGCTAAACCTGCCCGTATTACTGGCGGTCGCCCAGCCGTTTATTTCCGCCATGATTCCGCAGCTTGGGGGGACTATTGGGGTTCTGCTTCGGGCAAAGAGCGATGCGAACCGCGATCTGCGCGCCACGCTGACACTGGAAGGGACCGGACTCGCCGCCCGTGGCGGTTCGCTGAAGGAACGACGGGTTGGCCCGATTGATCTGAAGCTGCAGCAGCAGATTGCCACCGAACATGTCAATCAGCGGGTAGATTTCCCCGGCGGCACCATGGTGATCCCGGGATTGATCGATGCCGCGTGGAGCGCGAAAGTTACCCGTCCGACAGGACTGGGACGGTCGCTGGATGTCGGGTTCGGTCCTCTGCGTCTTGACCTGGCCAGGGCGCTCTCCCTGGCAGCCCCGTTTCTCTCGCCCGGCACTCCGGTCAAGGATCTCACCGGCGAAGTTTCTCTCCGTTCCCTCTCTCTTCATCTGGCTGGTCCCAAAAATATTGGCAGTCTTGCCATTACCGGTCTCGGCATCAAACTCCCGCGTCTCCGGCTGGCGCTTGAAAAAGGGGAACTGGCCGCAGAGGGTGTTGATCTGCTCCTCGAACGTGCGGAATGTCCGTTGACCGCCGCATTGCCGACAAGGCTGACTGTCGATTTGCTCTGGAGCCTCAAACGTGCTGTCCTCACCGGTACCCAGCCGCTTGTCGTTCAGGGGGCGCGCGGAAAGCTTGGGGTGGCAGTCACTGATCTCAATCTTAAGAGCGCATCGCCGCGCAAGGTTGCCGCCACTGCAGTTCTGACCCAGGCTTGTGACCTTGATCGCGCCACGCTTGGAGCGCAGTTCACCATAGAAAAAGCCCATGAACAGCTCCGGCTTCTGGTCCGTACCGCCGAGAACGGCGACATTGAAGTTGATCTCCCGGAGTGCGCCGTTACCGCAGCCTCACTGCAGGGGACTGTGGCCGGAAAGCGGTTTGCCCCCATCCCGCTCTCTGCTTACCTGACAGCCGTAGGCATTCATCTTCCGGCTGATAAGGGTGGGTTGCCGACTCTGCAGCGTGCATCAGCACATGTTGCGGCGGGTGATTTTCTGCAGCTTGCTGTTGAGGCGACCCTTTCAGGTGCATCACCCCTGCGTGCCATTACCAGTGGCACTGCGCGTCTTGATCTGCGCCGTGCCATGCCGTTTGCCATTCCGTTTGTTCCGGCCGGGATGAAGGCGGGTGGCATCGTGACCGCTCGCTGGAACATGGCCGCACCGCTGCCGGAAAAGACTCTTGTCGCCGACAAGCATCCGTTGCGGAGTGCCAGAGCCGGATTGTCGCTGTTTGACACGTTTGAACTGGGGGTAAACCTTGATGCGGTCTCCGCCACACTTCCTACGGCCAAAGGGACCATTACCGTGACAGGGTTGCGAACAAAACCGGATGTGCGGGTTGTGGCAACACAAAAAGGTGAATCAGTCGGTTTTGAGGGAGGAGTGCTGTTTGGCGGCGTGAGTGGCCTTCCGGGGGGCGCCGGTACAGTGCCGTCCCAGCATGGCTCGTTTGCCTTCAACGGCAAACTTTCCGGCTGGCGCGATCTTCGCGTGAGCGAACAGCTGCGGGTCGATCCGCTGGCTGTCTTGCACGAGGGCGAACTCGCCGTGAGCCGCATCGATGCGCTGATGGACGAAAAAGAGCCATTCAGCACGGCGACACTGATCAAACGATTGGACGCAACTCTG
>JABBNX010000029.1 GCA_019352135.1 Pseudomonadota bacterium | reverse complement strand
TCTTTCTTTGCGTCTTCGGCAGCTTCAGGAGTTTCCACTTTGCCTTTCTTCGCCATCTGGAGGTTATTTCTGAGAAAGAGTTGCTTTTATCCCAGCGCTTTTTAACCTCAAAAGGGCGGAGTCTGCTGTTTTCTTGTTTTTAAACGGTCCAATTGACAGGCGCTGAGAGGGGATTGCGATGCTGGCACGTTTAATGGCTACCGTAAAGCCGGCTGCCTTCAGCCGTTCTTTTTCGGTGTTGGCTGCATCGCTTTGTAAATATGAACCGGCGTAGACGGCAAACTTTCCTTCCTGTTCAATCACGAATGCATCCGAGGTGTAGCGGCTCAACTTTTTCAGAGAAGACTGAGCTGAGGCTCGATCATTGAATTCAGATATCAACAGGCGGTTCATGGTCGTCTTTATGTGTGAGGAAGGTTTTATCGTTGGCTTGAAGCCTGCCTTACGTACGCGTCCCATCTCGGTTGCCAGGTCCTCTTCAAGGACATAATTTCCGACAATAAGCGACCACGAGTTGTTTTCGTGTTTTTTGCTTTTTGCAGCAGGGTGTGGTTTTGCCGGGCTTTTTATTAAAGAGGTGTTCTTTGCGCTATCTTTTGCAGGTCCGCTCTTACTGGCTGCAACGACAATTTTCTTTGTCTGCACGGCAGTTTTTTTCTCTCCACCCTTGGCCGCAGCAACGGACACATTTTTCTTGTCGAGAGCACCTGCCTGCGAAGCTTTTTTGTCAGCTGGTTTTACAGCCGGGGGGGCCGGTTTGGTTACTGCTGGTTTGTCTGATGATGCCGCTGGTTTGATGCCCGGTACTGCAGCTGTTACTGGGTTGGTTGTCGCTGTTTTCGGAACTCCAGTTGTTTCAGGTGCTTTCTTCTCCGGCTTAGCAGGCTCGCCCTCGCGTGCCGGAAGCGGAATTTTAGTAACCGGCGGTGCAGGGATAGCCGTTTCCGCCGTTTTTTGCACTTCCAGAGGCTTGACGAGGTCAGTGAAAAAATAGACATATCCGAAACCGCCAACCAGAATCAGCAGCAGGAGCAGAAGTGCACTTTGATTCTTTTTTTCAGCTGGTGCCTCCTGATGTTGAGGGTCACCTGCTTCTTTACTGAATTTAAATTCCATGTAAAACCTCCATTTATCGCTCAGTGATTGTTATGCGTTTCTTTTTTCCCCGCGAGAGAGTCGGCAATTATTTTTTGGGAAAGGTGAGAAGGCACTTCTTCGTAATGTGAAAACTCCATGCTGAACAGTCCCCGATCACTGGTCATAGACTTGAGATCGTTGGAATAGGCCAGAATTTCAGACATCGGGACTGTCGTACGGATAATCTGTGAATTCGCTTTTGGCTCAACGCCGACAACCTTGCCGCGCCTGGAGTTAAGATCGCCTATGACGTCGCCCATATTTTCGTCCGGTACGGTGATCTTCATATTCACTATAGGCTCAAGCAAAACGGGTTTGCAGAGTTCCATGCCTTTTTTGAATGCCATTGAACCGGCGACCTTGAAGGCCATTTCGGAGGAGTCTACGGTGTGGAAGGACCCGTCATAGAGGGCAACTTTGAAGTCGACGACCGGGTAGCCTGCCAGAAAACCTTCCATGCTGGCTTCCTGAATCCCTTTGTCAACGGCTGGAATATACTGGCGCGGAATGACGCCGCCGACAACTTTATCTTCAAAAATGTACCCATCACCCCGTCCGGCCGGTGACATCTCAATCCAGCAGTCGCCGTACTGTCCGCGGCCTCCGGACTGTTTCTTGTATTTGCCCTGCACCTTGACTGTCCCCCGAATAGTTTCAAAATAGGGGACTTTAGGTGTCTTAAGAAGAACCTCAACGCCAAATTTACGCTTCATCTTTTCAACAATCACCTCAAGGTGAACCTGTCCCATGCCGGAAATAATTAATTCCTTGGTCTGGGAGTCACGGTGCGATTCAAGCGTGGGTTCTTCCTCAATCATCCGGTGCAGTGCATTGTGGATCTTGTCTTCGTCAATCTTGGTTTTCGGTTCTATTGCGTATGATATCACCGGTAGAAGTTGTTTCGCCGGCTCAAATATGATCGGTTTTGCTGGATCACAGAGCGTGTCGCCGGTTACCGTTTCCTTGAGTTTGGCAACAGCAACGATGTCGCCTGCAACAGCCTGTTTGATCGGATGCTGCTTTTTGCCCTCCAGTTCGTAAATCTGGCCGATCCGTTCCTCAACTCCCTTGGTAGAGTTATATATTGTAGAATCCGAGTTGAGCACTCCCGAGTAAACTCTGAAAATAGTGATTTTACCGGTATAGGGGTCGGACGTCGTCTTGAAAACCAGTGCAGAGAACGGTTCCTTCTCGTCCGGGGCGCGTTCGATAATTTCTTCGGTCTTGGGATGAATGCCGATCGCCTTGGTTCGATCCAGTGGAGAAGGGAGGTAGGCGCAGATTGCATCGAGAAGGTGAGCCACACCAATATTGGGTGTGGCCGCTCCGCAGAGGACGGCGGTGAATGTATTGCGCATTGTTCCGACTCGAAGCCCGTCAATGATTTCATCTACAGTAAGATCGCCGTTTTCGAGGTATTTCTCCGTGATGGCATCATACGCTTCGGCAACTGTTTCAACCATCTGGCCACGCAAACGAGCTGCTTCTTCAGCGTACTCTACAGGGATAGCTCCTTCAGTATATTTCCCCGATCCGTCTTTTGCATAAAAACAGGCTTTCATTGTTATCAGATCGATAACGCCCTCAAAAGCTGATTCAAGTCCGATCGGTATTTGAATGGCGACTCCGCGCGCTCCGAGCATTTTTTCCATATCGTCGATAGCCCGCAGGAAGCTGGCTCGGTCACGATCGATTTTGTTGACGAATGCGATGCGGGGGACTTCAAATTCATTGGCCCAGCTCCAGAGTTCCTCCGTCTGGGCTTTAACTCCTGATATGGCTGAGAGGATGATTACCGCACAGTCGAGAGTTCGCATGCAGGCACGAGTGTCAGAAATAAAGTTTCCATAGCCGGGAGTATCTACTATGTGGATGGAATGCCCCTGCCACTCGCAATGGTCCAGGGAGGAAGTGATCGAAATTTTTCGTTTGATCTCTTCAGGCTCGAAATCCATGGTTGACGTACCGTCATCAACTCGACCAAGCCGGTCGATCATTCCGGTATCAAACAGGATTGCCTCTGAAAGCGATGTTTTGCCGGCACCACCATGCGCGATTATGCCCAAGTTGCGAATCTTGCAGGTTTCAAATTGTCCCATAGAATAGCCTCCTTGCGTGCGAAATGGATTTCACTGCCTATTCAGATGTAACGCGTAATTCCGGGGAGACTCATCGGGTGCGCTCATCAGCGGTTTCGTTCATACAGTATGCGCAAACCCTCAAGTGTCAGGTTCTCATCGATTTCATCAATAGTCTTTGACTCCGGAGCAATTAAAGTAGCAAGACCGCCGGTTGCGATCACCCGAAACGTTTCGTTAGATTCAGCCTGAATATGCTCCACAATCCCATCCACCAAACCGACATACCCATAAAAAATTCCAGCTTGCATTGAGTTGACGGTGTTCTTTGCGATGACATGGGGTGGCTTGATTATGTCAATTCTCGGCAATTTACTGGCTCGCTGAAAAAGTGCTTCCACTGAAATAGCAAGGCCGGGTGCGATAGCGCCACCACAGTATTCTCCTTTGCCATTGACATAATCAAAGGTTGTTGCAGTTCCGAAATCGACAATTACCAACGGGCATTTATGCTTTTCATAACCTGCCACTGCGTTAACAATTCGATCGGCTCCAACTTCGCGAGGGTTGTCATAGTGGATCGGCATCCCTGTCTTTATTCCGGGACCAACAACGAAGGGTGTCAACTTGAAGAAATCGTGAGAAATTGCCTCCATTACGCCGGTTAATGGAGGGACAACTGAGGAAATAATTGAGGCCTTTACCGCTGAAAAGCTGATCCCTGCCTGGTCAAACAGGCTGTGAAGGAGCACGGCGTATTCATCCGACGTGCGGGATTTATCCGTTGAAAGGCGCCAGCTGCGGATAAGTGTCTCTCCGTTATAAACTCCTAATACTATGTTGCTGTTGCCGACGTCGATAACAAGAAGCATTTAAATTACCCTCACATCTCCACAGGTGATACGGTACAGTATGTCGTCATCTGATCGAAGCAATAACGCTCCATCCACATCAATGCCGATAAAGCTCCCACCGGTACAGTCGGTCCCCGAGTCGCTGACAAGTACGTGGCGTCCGTTTGCATTACAGCGCCGCTGCCATTCTTCACGTACCGGCCCAAAACCATACGTCTGAAAGTCAGCATACAACCGATCAAGTTCGTGTAACATCGTACTGGCAAAGAGGGCACGGTCAACCCGTGCACCGGATTCCAGCAGAAGAGAAGAGGCCGGTTGGCGCAAATCATCGGGGAACTGGTCTGCTGTCATATTCAGGTTGATACCGATGCCTAAAATGACGAAATTGATACCATCGGTCTCAGCACTCATTTCATTCAGCAGGCCGGCAACCTTTTTTCCGGAGATAAGCAAGTCGTTGGGCCATTTGATTTCCGGGTTGAGTTTTGTCGTCTGTTCAATTGCCCGTGCTGCAGCCACTGCGGATAGAAAAGTCAGCTGTGGGGCTTCATGCGGCATTATGGTGGGGCGTAGAACAACCGAACAATAAAGGTTGACCCCGGCAGGAGAAACCCAGGCTCTACCACGTCTACCTTTTCCGCCGGTCTGGGAGTCTGCCAGGACAACAGTTCCCTCGATAGCTCCCTCTTCTGCCAACCGAAAGGCATCGGCATTAGTTGATACAGTCAGGTTAATAAACTCGAGCTGCCTGCCGATTTTACCGCCCTCTAGCCGGGCTCTTACTTCGAACGGATCGATGCTGTCTGGCGACGAAATAAGCCGATACCCGCGAGAAGGAACTGCTTCGATATGGTAGCCGTTGTTTCTCAACGCAGATATATGCTTCCATACGGCAGTTCGTGATACGCCAAGTTCTTTGCTGAGATACTCTCCTGAAACATAGCCCGCTTCGGCACGAAACAGACGCAATATGGTACCGGCTTTTGGGTGCATGCTGTTTCCTCGGTGGTTTTCCAGAAGAGCTGCCGTCTAGTCCAGAAGCATTGAGATGTCCATTGCTCGTGGCGAATGGGTCAGAGCTCCCACCGAAATAATGTCAACGCCTGTCTCTGCTATTGCCCGCACACGTTCAAGATTGACACCACCGGAGGCCTCCACCAGGGCTCGGCCGTTAATGGTAATAACAGCGGATCTCATTTCATCAAGGCTCATATTGTCGAGCATTATGATATCAGCTCCGGCGGCAAGAGCCTCATCAACCTGGGCCAGAGTCTCCGTCTCTATCTCGATTCTCAATGTGTGAGGAATATAGGCGCGGGCACGCCGAATCGCTTCGGTGATACCCCCGGCGGCGACGATATGGTTTTCCTTGATCAAAACGCCATCGTAAAGTCCGGTGCGGTGATTAATGCCCCCTCCGACTCGCACGGCATATTTCTCCAGTTGCCGCAGTCCAGGAGTTGTTTTGCGGGTATCAACGATCCGGGCTTTTGTTCCGGCGACCGCCTCGACAAAACTGGTGGTGAGTGTTGCAATGCCGCACATTCTCTGGAGCAGGTTAAGCGCAACCCGTTCACCCATCAGCAGCTGTGCAGCTTCCCCGTGAACCGTTGCCAGAAGAGTTCCGGCTATGGTTTTTTCACCATCACCGAGGCATGTTTTGAAGTGGATGTCGGGATCAAGAATGCTGAACACCCGAGCAGCTGTCGAGAGGCCGGCCACCACCAGATTTTCTTTTGCAATTAGCCGTGCTGTAGCTGCGCGCTTCCCCGGTACAACCGCAAGGGTGGTGATATCACCGGTATGAATGTCTTCAAGGAGAGCCTGTTCAATCAAGCGATCAATCATTATCATTATGGGCACCTGGGTTAGAAAGTGTGATGATCTATATCACAGCGTACAAAGCGTATCAACCGCTATGAAGAATGATTCTCAATAACTGGAAGAAAGCTGCCGGAGTCTATGAAGATGGTGACGATGAGTCGGGCCGGCGGGGTGATGTCAAAGATGCGTATAAGGCGGGAAAAACAGGTTATATGCGATCAATAAAACACTGAAAATAAGCAGAATAGCAATCGGAGGTCAGAACAGGAGAAAGACAATTCTCTCTGGTGATATCAGTCTCCCATCATTTCAAGGCAGAAGTTTTTTACTTCAACCAGCTTGTCTTCGGTTTCATCGACAAGTTCAGCGAGAATCTGCTCATTCAGCTTGAGCGTATCCCAAGCGATTTTCTGGACTGGAGGTACAAAAGTTTCACCGCTATTGCCAAACCCCCCGGCGCAAATAAGCACATCAGCAATATGGACGACCGCCGTTTTAATGCGATGATTTACAGATCCGGCAACATCATGGTGAAAGGCGATCGGTTCGCTCAACTTGTCAGGCAGGAACCAGCTCTTCGACAGCCATCCTCCGACCTCCGCGTGGTCGGTGTCAATGGTCTCGCGTTCGGCTTCCATGGTGTAGATCCGCTTCTCGTGGACAAGTCTTATGATGTCTTTCTCGGCTTCACTGCATTTAATGGAGATGATTACTTTTCCGATATCATGCAGAAGGCCTGCTGTTGCGATTTCCTCGCACTCCGGCAGTCCCAGCTTACGGGCAATCAGGTTGGCGACAGTGCCGACTGCCAGTGAATGTTCCCATAACCCGATGCTGTCTTTTTCCATGATAGCAAAAATTGATGAAGAGAGCGCAAGGCTCTTAACTACATTAACTCCCAGCAAAATCATGGCGTTAGATATTGTTGACACCCGATAGAATCCATACGATGGAGAATTTGCCAAGCGAAGAATACGGGCGGAAAGTACCTGATCCGAAGAAACAATCTTCGCCATCTCCTGGATGGATGATTTTTCATTATCGGAAAGCGAATTCAATTTGTTAATGACACTCGGCAACGTTGGCAACGTTCTGGTGTCCATAATAATTCTTCTCAGTTTACTTCGCTTGTCTGTCACTTGTGGCCTCCATTAATTTGGTCAGATGTGCTTTGTACGTATCATAAAGCAAAGCATTTAACGGATTCTGGAGAGTTTTGCTAAAACGGCCATCAAGGTCATGCAGGAGGTCGGCGACGGAACGCTCTCCTTCCTCCCAGACGGGATGGCCTTCTACATAGATGGTTTTGACATCCATGCTTTCAAAGCGTGCAATCAAGTCATCTGTCAGCTTTGTGCCTTTACCACAGAGAGGAAACCCGACTGGCAAATTGCCGCGGAAAACGTCCCTGGCAAGAGTCATCTCGGCTTTGGCATGTAGCAATGGTATTTTCTGCATAGCTGTTTCCTGCTTTAAATCTGATTGGATAATATGTGGAAAAATAGTACTTAATGTCGAGAAGCAAGTCAATTAATTACATGGCTTACATTAACTTACTTAGTATGATCGGATTAGTTTACATACAGACAGGTATGTATATTTCGAAGGGAGTAGGTATAGCTACATGGCTTAAACCCCTTATATGGTCATTTTCTTGCCAGCCACTATATAACTGCTTGACAAGAGCATTTTAAGGAGGCTATTATTTTTCACTTTTAGTAAAAGTGGATACGTAATGTTTAAAAAAAGACCGCTTGTTTTTTAACTAAACTAAAAAATGGAGACAAAAAATGGCTAAATTTAAAGACTCTCTGGAATATCACTCAAGCGGTCGCAAAGGAAAGATTGAAGTAACATCTACCAAGCCATGCCAGACGGCGGAAGATCTTTCACTGGCATACTCTCCGGGTGTAGCCTTGCCGTGTCTGGCAATTCAGCAAAATCCCGAGGATGCCTACAAATACACAGCCAAAGGTAACCTGATAGCGGTTGTGTCCAATGGCACCGCAGTACTTGGGCTCGGCAATCTTGGGGCTCTGGCCGGTAAGCCGGTTATGGAAGGAAAGGGAATCCTGTTTAAGCGGTTTGCCGATATTGATGTGTTTGACATAGAGCTTGACACTGAAGACCCGGATGAGATTATCAAAGCCTGCCAACTGCTGGAGCCGACTTTTGGCGGTATCAATCTGGAAGATATAAAGGCTCCTGAGTGTTTTTATATAGAGGAAACCCTCAAAAAAACTATGAAAATCCCGGTTTTTCACGACGATCAGCATGGCACAGCTATTATCGCATCTGCGGCTCTGCTGAACGCCCTGTATCTGGTTGATAAAAAAATCGAAGATATCCGCATTGTTGTCAATGGAGCCGGAGCCGCAGCCAACTCCTGCGCCAAGCTGGCCATTGCGCTTGGCGTAAAGCCGAACAATATGATCATGTGCGACACCAAGGGCGTTATCTACAAAGGGCGCGTTGAGGGGATGAACCCCTACAAGGAGCTCTTTGCTGCCGATACTCCTTTCCGTACTCTGGAGGAGGCCGCAGTCGGTGCTGACGTTCTGTTCGGCCTTTCCGTTAAAGGGGCATTTACTAAAGATATGGTCGCCAGCATGGCGGCGAACCCAGTCATCTTTGCCATGGCCAATCCCGATCCGGAAATCACCCCGGAGGATGCTCATGCCGCACGCAACGATGTCATGATTGCAACTGGCCGCTCCGACTACCCCAATCAGGTCAACAATATTCTCGGCTTCCCCTTCATCTTCCGGGGCGCCCTGGATTGTCGTGCCACCTGTATCAATGAAGAAATGAAACTGGCCGCCGTCACGGCCTTGGCCCAGTTAGCCCGGGAAGAATGTCCTGACTCGGTCAGCAAGGCTTACGGCAATGTCAAGTTCGCCTTCGGCCGCGACTATATCATCCCGAAACCATTTGACCCTCGCGTCCTGCTGCATGTTGCACCTGCCATTGCGCAAGCCGCCATGGAGAGTGGTGTTGCCCTTCAACCCATTGAAGATATGAGCAAATATATCGAGCAGCTTGAATTCTCTCAAGGCAAGTCCAAAGAGATCATGCGCATGATTATCAACAAGGCCAAGAGTGACCCGAAAACTATCGTGTTCCCGGAAGGCGATAACGAAAAAATTCTCAGAGCCGCGAAAGAATTGGTAGATGAAGGGATCGCCAAGCCAATACTGATTGGAGATCGCAAAAAGATTCTTCATAAAATGGCTGAGCTTAACCTTGAGCTTGATATTCCGATTATCGATCCACCGGAATCCGAACTGACTGAGGTTTATGCTGAAGAACTTTATAAGCTGCGTCAGCGCAAAGGTCTGACACTTTCCGAGTCATCGCGGTTACTGCGGCGTAAATCGCGCACCCACTTCGGTTCCATGATGGTCCGCATGGGAGATGCTGATGCGTTGTTGGGGGGCATTGATACGCACTATCCTGAAACGATCCGCCCGGCTTTGGAGGTAGTAGGTAAGCAGAAAGGGCTTTCCAGTGTCCATGGTTTGTATATGATGGTCTTTAAAAAGGGGGTCTATTTCCTGGCCGACACGACAGTCACAATTGACCCGACCGCAGAAGAGCTTGCCGAAACCGCAATCCTGGCAGCCGAAAAGGTCCGCATGCTTGATATAGAGCCTCGGGTAGCGATGCTCTCTTTTTCAAACTTCGGCTCTGTTAATCACCCTCAGGCGAGAAAAGTCAGACAAGCAGTAGAAATAGTTAAGGAACGCGCTCCTGACCTGATCATCGACGGTGAGATGCAGGCTGATACGGCAGTTGTGCCGGAACTGATGAAAGGCTTTACTTTTTCAAAACTGGAAACATCTGCCAACATCCTGATCTTCCCGGATTTGAACTCGGGGAATATCTGCTACAAACTGTTACACCATTTGGGAGGGGCTGAGGCGATCGGCCCGATTCTGATGGGTATGAATAAGCCGGTACATGTTTTACAGCGTGGTGATAGTGTTGATGATATCGTCAATATGGCTGCCATTGCTGTCGTGGATGCTCAAACAACATAATTCAAGTCATTACATTATTGTGCGGTTTCAGAAGGCACGAGGGCACGTATGCACCCCGTGCCTTCTGTTTGAATATTTTCTTAATTATATCTTCACAGTAATGATTTGACATGTTTGGGAAATTACATTAGTTTCTATGCCGTTGTATGATCGAGTTATTTTAGGAGGTTCAGATGTTCCTTCTCCCCAAGGGCAGCCCGCTATTTGAGAATCTGGCAGTGTCGAAGCTGAAGCTTCCGGATGTCTTGTCAAAGCTTAGTAATGGTGCTTTCACCGGCTATGCAAGTTTTGTATTTCAGTCCAGCACTGGCCTCTTGGTTTTTGAAGCGGGTAAACTGGTTAGTGCTCTTGTCGAAGGTCAAAACGGTAAGCGCGATTCCGGGTTTGAAGCTCTTTCTGCACTGGCTGGGTTGATGGTTACAACCGGTAGCGGTGCCCTGAATGTCTATAAGCTTTCTAAAGATCTTACCATGTGTATTCACGCCCTGTTGGAAGGTAAAATACTTTACAAAGCCCAGGAATTAAAGCTGATTGATATTAAGACCCTGCTAGAAAAAGTTAAAGAAGATCAAATGAATGGTTGTCTGCGCATCTACACGGATGAACATTCAGCCATGATTTTTTATAAAGACGGAAACCCGCTTGGTTTTTTTCATGATGGTTCAAGTGATATTGAAACATCATCTACAGAGTCACAAAAAATCGCTGGATTGCCGGGTGCCAAAATCGACCTGTTTTCGACACAAAGTGCTGACGAGTTGATGGGGACAAATCTTCTTGAAGTTACAAATATTCAAAAAATATGGGATACTTGTGTGGTGCTTCATAAGTCAGAGATAGACAAAAACAATCTTGAACGTCATGAACGCGACAGCAAAGTCATGTCGCAAAAACTTGCGGAGTTGGAAGAACAGGTAAAATCAATAGTAACGGAGTATGTCGGAAAGTTGGGCCGCGGAGTTGTTGACAAGGAGCTTTCGGACAATGGTGGGAATGCATGTCTGTTAGATGCCGCTGGAGCTGAAAAATTCATGAAAGGCGTCGAGCGGGCAGCAAAACTTCTTGCAAGTGCCACGAACATTAAATTGATGATGGATAAACTATCTTCTGCAATTTCAGCTACTAAAGCTGAAATATAATTTTAAGAAAAAGCGTAACAAGTCTGGGTGGAAGATAATTGCAGAGCAGGAAAGTCATTATTCAATAAAAAAAGCCATGCAATTGCGTGGCTTTTTTTATTGAAATATAATTGAATTGGAAATGTTTGGAGGCGCGTGTCGGATTCGAACCGACGTTAACGGTTTTGCAGACCGGCTCCTAGCCTCTTGGATAACGCGCCATAAATCAATGAAGCAATCTTTATAACTAAAGGAGTGCCATACTGTCAACCACTATTTGATTCTATTTGAATTTAATTGCAAACCCAGCCGCACTATATTCAGTTGATGGAATAATGCCGTAATAAGTGGTCCGTCCGGTAATTTCAAGCGACATAACTGCATCCGCACCCATTTTTTCCGCTTCTTGTTGCACAGCGGCCATTCCCCAAGCTTTTATATCAGGCGACAGCGTAAAATCAGATCCATATGTCTCGCGAGTTACATGAATTCTGCCAATTTGTGTATAGGGTTGGGCCAGATCATTCTGGGAAAATACCGGCAGATTGTTATTGTAAGAGGGCTGTCCTATGGTACTGCAACTGTTGATGAAAATGGAAAAAACTAATGAAATTATAAACAATATAAGTCGGTTACTGGCCTTTTTCATGGTAGGCGTATCCTTTTGTCGTTAAATTCCCTCTAGACAGATATGACGTTACATGGTAGTGTTTCCCGCCTTTTTAGGCAACAGAAAACTTGTTTTTCCAATGCCGAATCAAGGTGCTGTTACATTGTTAGCGGTCTCGTCAACTCGATGTATGCAGCTTTACCCCTTCTTCTCCTCAGATCCTGTTACCTTGAATTTCACATCGGAACTAAATATACCTTACCAAAGGAGCAACAGCGATGTCGGGTCATAATAAGTGGAGCACCATCAAGCATAAAAAAGGCGCTGCCGACGCAAAGCGTGGTAAAGTCTTTACTAAAATTATCAAGGAAATCTCCGTCGCGGCAAAATTGGGTGGTGGTGACCTTGCGGCAAATCCCCGCTTGAGAACTGCAGTCGATAAAGCTAAAGCTGAAAATATGCCGAAAGATAACATCGAGCGGGCCATTAAGAAGGGCGCTGGCGGCATGGAGGGTGTGACCTACGAGGAAATCATATATGAAGGGTATGGTCCGGGTGGTGCAGCCGTTTTGGTAGAAGTTTTAACAGATAATCGCAATCGATCTGTTTCAGATATTCGGAGTATTTTTTCGAAAAGTAACGGCAACATGGGAGAAGCGGGGTGTGTTTCCTGGATATTCAGCAAGAAAGGCGTGATCGGCTATGACAAGTCGGTTGATTTTGACCAGCTTTTTGAAGCTGCTCTTGAAGCAGGTGCTGAAGATGTTTCAGAAGAGGATGACTGTTATGAAGTCACATCTGAGCCGGCTTCATTTATTGAGGTGCGTGAAGAGTTGACTGCTAAAGGTTTTAAACATACTAATGCGGAAATAACCATGATTCCTCAGACTCAGGTGAAGCTTGAAGGTAAACAGGCCGAAAGCATGCTTAAGCTCATGGATAAACTTGAAGATAACGATGATGTCCAAAATGTGTATGCCAACTTCGATATCTCTGAAGAAGAGATGGAAAAACTAATGTAGTTTACTGGGCCCTTCGGGGCCCTTTTTTGTTTAGAGAGGTAATCTATGCTTGAAGTTGCCACGTTCGCTGCGGGATGTTTTTGGGGTGTAGAGGATGCTTTTTCAGACGTTCACGGAGTTGTTTCCACTCGGGTCGGGTACTGTGGTGGACATACAGACAATCCCACGTATCATGACGTCTGCAATTACGATACGGGTCATGCTGAAGCGGTTGAAATTACCTATGACCCTCTTCAAATAAGCTATAATGACCTGCTCAAGATCTTCTGGGAATGTCATGATCCTACCCAGTTAAACAGACAGGGACCTGATTTCGGCGCACAATACCGATCTGTGATTTTTTATCACACCAAGAACCAATATGAATCAGCTCTTGCATCTCGTGATGAGTTGGAAAGCACGCATACGTTTCGCCAGAAGATTGTGACTCACATTGTGCCTGTTACCGTTTTCTGGGAGGCTGAAGCGTATCACCAGAAATACCACCAAAAAAATAGTGGCGGCTGCGGTTTTTAAGGCGTGCATCGTTTGTATCCTCTGGTATTATTTCATAATCGATTATTCTTGGTACGTTGATACAAAATTATCTGAGAAGGTGAGTGTATGGAAATACCTTTTAAACCGCGACCAGTATACGTTGCCGCGTCCTGGATGGCCCCGGTGGGACGGTATAACGGAAAAGATAAACAGAAACTGTCTTTTCTTGAGCTGGCAGAATTAAGTGGGGAGGTCTTTGACGGGAGTCCGGTACGCCGTCGGGATATTGAGGCCGTGATTGTCGGAAGTCAGAATGCGGCCGCTTTCTCGGGCGTTGATAATACTGCAGCTAAAATAGCCGGTATTTTAGGGATTTCCGGAGCCCGTTCGGTACTTGTTGATACCGCTTCTTCGTCAGGCGCTTCAGCTTTTGAAAGTGCATATCTGGAGGTTGCTTCAGGCCGATATGACTCGGTTCTGGCACTTGGTGTCCAAAAGATGAGTGATGCTTCAACAATCGAGTCTACTCGCATTATTGCCGGGGTGATCGATCGGGATGAAGCCGAATTCGGGCTGACTATGCCGGCGTGCGGCGGATTGGTGGCCCGTGCTTTAAAGGAGCGCCTCGGTCTTACTGATGAAGAGTGGACGGCCTATTCGGCGCTTCTCACTCAACGCAGCCAACGCTTTGCGGCTCGAAATCCTTTTGCCCACCTGAATATGCAGATTGAATTACAAGACTATTACCGCCAAATTGCAGACGGCAGTAATTATCGCTATTGGTATCCGCTGCGCTACCATGACTTTTGTCCCATGTCTGACGGAGTTGCTGCGGTCGTCCTTACATCGATCCCACAGGATGTGCGTGTGAGTGGCGTCGGCAGTGCCACCGATATTCCGACTATTGCAGATCGTAATTACTTCCATTCATTTCCCGCGACGGTAATTGCTGCGGGATATGCGTTCGGAATGGCTGGCATCAGGGATATCCGGACTTTTGTGGGTAAAATTCACGTTAATATGCATGATCCCTTTAACGGGTTCGGGCCGATAAATATGGTCGATCTCGGTATTGTCAGCAGGAAACGGCTAATGGATGCATTGCTTGATGAATCGTTGACAGGTGAAAACGGCGCCTTCCCAACAAACGTTACCGGAGGTCTGAAGGGGAGGGGGCACCCGCTCGGAGCTACCGGCATGATTCAAATTGTTGAAAACCACCACCTGATCAGAGAAAAGGGCTTTTCGGCAGGGCTGTCCCATTCCATTGGTGGACCAATTAATAACAATGTTGTGACTCTTCTGGAACGCAGTGCTCACTACGAGTCCCGACCTCATGAACAATTTAAGCCGTGGGGACTTCCATCTCTCGGGAAGATGAAACCAAAGGGGGTTAACCTCGAATCCTTATTGGCTTCCGGCACACCTGCCACAGGCTCTTTTGTGACCGCAACTGTTCGTTTCCATCATAAAACAGGTTTGCCTGAAGTTGTCATACTCATAGTTGCGTGCCGTTTTGAGGGCTCAATATATAAATTCTTGTTTGGTATTTCCGGTGAGTATTACAGCCAGATATCTGAATGTGCAGCGGGAGATTCTGTATATATTGAAAGGGTTAACGGTTTATTGCTTGTTAACAGCATGCCCGTCACCAGGTTTTATGCTCGTACAATGAACGGGTTGGTCGAGTTGGCGGAAAGCAGTTGGAGAAAGCTTACCGGAAAGGGTGGGGGTACTTCCTGAATGAGTAACGGTCGGAAGCACAGCTTCCGACCGTTATGCAACTCACAATCTATTATTACTTTGTTTATGCCGCTTCTAAATCGGCATCGTTTGCATTGGTGTTACCTGCATCATTAGCAGTGTTTTCTTTTGGTGCAAGGGATTCAGCCTGTAAGCGTAAATTACGGTAGCGGGCTATTCCTGTGCCTGCTGGTATCAGACGCCCCATGATGACATTCTCTTTAAGCCCTCGAAGGTAGTCAATCTTTCCTTCAATCGCTGCCTGAGTCAATACTTTCGTTGTTTCCTGGAACGAAGCGGCTGATATGAATGACTCGGTAGAAAGCGAAGCTTTTGTAATCCCGAGCAACAGTGGTTCAGCAACAGCCGGGCGTTTTCCCTCACGGTAAGCCTTTTCGTTTTCCTGTTCAAATACCGAGCGCTCGATCTGGTCGTCAACCAGAAGACTGGTGTCACCGGTATCCTTGATGCGTACGCGCCGCAGCATCTGGCGAACAATGACCTCGATATGCTTATCGTTGATCTTGACACCCTGCAGACGGTACACTTCCTGAACCTCATCGACTAGATACTTGGCTAGTTCCTTGACACCCAGTACCCGCAAAATATCATGCGGATTGGATGAACCGTCCATGAGTGGCTCACCGGCACGAACTTGATCACCTTCGTGAACGCTGATATGCTTGCCTTTCGGAATCAAATATTCCTTTGGCTCGCCCAGTTCGGGAGTGACAAGCACTTTGCGCTTGCCTTTGGCATCCTTACCATATGATACACGGCCATCGATTTCGGTGATAACGGCAAAGTCCTTCGGTTTGCGTGCTTCAAAAAGTTCGGCAACGCGTGGCAAACCGCCGGTAATATCCTTTGTTTTAGTTGTCTCACGAGGGATCTTGGCAATAATGTCACCGGCACTGATAATAGTGTCGTCCGTGACCGATATATTGGCACCAGCCGGAAGGAAGTACCGTCCGATAGTACCGCCACCTTCTCCAGACGCCTCTTTAATGGCGATTCGAGGACGCTTGTCCGTATCTTTCGTCTCGATGATAACCTTACGGGAAAGACCGGTTACATCATCGAGTTGCTCTTCCATTGTTACGCCTTCAAGGATGTCTGCAAACTTGACCCGACCGGCAACCTCAGTAAGGATCGGCATGGTGTAGGGGTCCCACTCAGCAAGTATGGCACCCTGTTTGACCGCACCACCAGGAACAATCTTGATCTTTGCCCCATACACGACAGTGTATTTTTCACGCTCTCGCCCGGTGTCGTCAATAACAGCAATCTCACCGTTACGGTTCATAACGATGTGGTGCCCTTCGTTGTTGATAACGGTATTTACGTTAATATACTTAATAACACCATCAGCACGCGCTTCAAGCGATGTTTGTTCAGCGTGGCGAGAAGCGGTACCGCCGATGTGGAAGGTACGCATCGTCAGCTGTGTCCCGGGCTCACCAATCGATTGAGCTGCAATGACGCCGACAGCTTCACCCATGTTGACGCTGTGGCCGCGAGCAAGGTCACGACCGTAGCACTTGGCACAAATACCACGTTTGCTCTGGCAGGTAAGCACAGAGCGGATCTTAACCTTTTCAATCCCTGCGTCCTCTACCCGTTTAACCAGATATTCATCAATATCCTGATTCATCTCAATCAGGATTTCATCAGTCAAAGGATCATGGATATCTTCAAGGGCAACACGTCCGAGAATGCGGTCTCCGATGGGCTCAATTATTTCTCCGCCTTCAGTCAGAGACGATACAATCAGGCCGTCCAATGTACCGCAATCGGTTTCTGTGATAATAGCATCCTGGGCGACATCGACCAGTCGGCGTGTCAGATAACCGGAGTTGGCTGTTTTTAAAGCCGTATCCGCCAGACCTTTACGAGCGCCGTGGGTTGAGATGAAGTATTGGAGAACCGTCAGACCTTCGCGGAAGTTCGCTGTAATCGGGGTTTCAATGATTTCGCCGGAAGGCTTGGCCATCAAACCACGCATACCAGCAAGCTGACGAATCTGCTGTGCAGAACCACGAGCACCTGAATCAGCCATCATGTGAATGGCATTGAATGAAGATGTTTCTACTTTGCTGCCATCACGAGCTGTGACAATTTCTTTTGAAAGGTTATCAAGCATCTCGGTTGCAATTTCTTCTGTTGCTTTGGCCCAGATATCGATGACTTTGTTATAGCGCTCGCCATCAGTAATAAGACCTTCAGTATATTGATTCTGGATCTCGGTGACCTCTTCATGTGCTTTCTCAATGATTGCCGGTTTTCCTTCCGGAATAACCATGTCATCAAGACAGATCGAGATACCTGCCAAGTTTGCATACTTGAATCCGATTTCCTTGAGACGGTCAGCCAAAAGGACAGTTTCCTTGCTGTCAGAGAGGCGATAGCAAGTGTCAACCAGGTTCGACAGCTCTTTCTTGGTCATTACTTTGTTAATGGTTGAGAATGGCACTGCAGCAGGAAGAACATCACGCAGCAGTATACGGCCTGCAGTGGTGTCGATCATTTGGGCTTTTTCATCGGTAATCAGGTTCTTCATGCGAACTTTAATCAATGCCTGCATGTCGATCTCACCGGCGTCAAATGCTATTCGGACTTCCTCCGGTGAAGAAAAACAACCGGAAACATTCACGCCTGTCATGAGCTCTTGTTCCGTTGGCCGGTAGTATTCCCCTTTTGCATTAATTCTGTCACGAGTCATATAGTATGCGCCCAGAACCATATCCTGTGACGGTACGATAATTGGCTTACCGTTGGCAGGCGAGAGGATGTTGTTTGTTGACATCATCAAAACGCGCGCCTCAACCTGGCTCTCAATAGAGAGTGGCAGATGAACAGCCATCTGGTCGCCGTCGAAGTCAGCGTTGAATGCGGTACAGACAAGTGGATGCAGCTGAATGGCCTTGCCCTCAATCAGAACCGGCTCAAACGCCTGAATGCCAAGGCGGTGAAGGGTTGGAGCACGGTTGAGCATGACCGGATGTTCCTTGATAACCTCTTCCAGAACATCCCATACTTCAGGCCGCTCTTTTTCGACCATTTTTTTCGCGCTTTTAATGGTGGTAACTAAACCGCGCTCTTCCAGTTTGTTATAGATAAACGGCTTGAATAGCTCCAACGCCATTTTTTTAGGAAGACCGCACTGGTGCAGTTTCAACTCCGGCCCGACGACGATAACGGAACGGCCGGAGTAATCGACACGCTTACCGAGCAGATTCTGGCGGAAACGGCCGGACTTCCCTTTGAGCATATCAGAGAGCGACTTCAGCGGACGTTTGTTGGGTCCGGCAATAGCACGGCCGCGGCGTCCATTGTCAAAGAGAGCATCAACTGCTTCCTGAAGCATCCGCTTTTCGTTGCGTATAATGACTTCGGGTGCTTGCAGTTCACAAAGACGTTTTAATCGATTGTTTCGGTTAATAACGCGACGATACAGATCGTTCAGGTCAGATGTCGCAAAACGACCGCCGTCAAGTGGTACCAATGGGCGCAATTCGGGCGGAAGTACCGGGATGCACTCAAGTATCATCCACTCCGGTTTATTGCCGGAATGGCGAAATGCCTCAACCACTTTAAGTCGTTTGGCCGTTTTCTTCCGCTTGGCCTCACTGGTCGACTCAACCATCTCAGTCCGCAATGAGACTGCCAGGTCCTCAAGTTTAAGCGCGCGCAGACACTCACGAATAGCCTCTGCGCCCATGCCGCCTGAAAATGCATCGGAACCATATTCCTGCTGCATCTTGATATACTTGTCTTCTGACATTACTTCGCAAAACTGTAATGGTGTGTTCTTTGGATCACTGATTACAAACCCTTCAAAGTAAAGAACCTTTTCGAGGTCTTTGAGGGTAATATCCAACAGGTTTCCGATTCGGGATGGTAACGATTTTAGAAACCAGATATGGGCAACAGGTGTTGCCAAGTCTATGTGCCCCAGACGTTCACGACGAACCTTTGAAGGGATGACTTCAACGCCGCATTTTTCACATATAATGCCACGATGCTTCATCCGTTTATACTTGCCGCAGTTGCACTCGTAATCTTTGGTCGGGCCAAATATCTTGGCACAGAAAAGGCCGTCGCGTTCCGGTTTGAATGTCCGGTAATTAATAGTCTCCGGTTTTTTTACTTCACCGTGAGAACGCTCCCGAATTTTGTCAGGAGATGAAATCGATATGCGTATAGCTGAAAAGTGGAGTGGATCTTTTGGTTTATCAAAAAAGCTGAAATAATCTTCCACGATGCTTTCCTCCGTTTATCTGAAACCGTTTGTCTGATGACGCAGACTTCGGCCAGGAAATCTTTACTATTCTTCTTCGCCTTCGAGCAGGTCAACATCGAGACAAAGGGACTGAAGTTCCTTGATGAGAACATTAAATGACTCGGGCAAACCAGGCTCCAGAGTATGTTTGCCTTTAACGATCGCCTCGTACATGCGGGTTCGCCCGGAAACATCATCCGACTTAACGGTCAGGAACTCCTGAAGTGCATGCGCTGCACCGTAGGCTTCCATGGCCCACACTTCCATCTCTCCGAGCCTCTGACCGCCGAACTGAGCCTTACCGCCCAGAGGTTGCTGGGTTACAAGACTGTATGGTCCAATTGAACGGGCATGGATCTTGTCATCAACAAGATGGTGAAGTTTAAGCATGTACATGACTCCAACGGTTACCTTGTTGCTGAAAGGATCTCCGGTACGTCCATCAAACAGAGTGACCTGGCCCGATGAATGAAAATTTGCTTTCCCGAGCATTGCCTTGATCTGTGTTTCTGATGCACCCTCAAAAACCGGAGTAGCCATTGCTACGCCGCGTTGCAGGCGACGAGCAACCTTAAGTAGCTCCGTACGGTCAAGGGAGTCAATAAATGCTCCGACTTCATCATCACCGTAGACATCTTTCAAATACAGCTTCAAATTTTCTTCAGAGGTATGTTTTTCAAGCATATCCTCAATCTTCCACCCGATGCCCTTTGCAGCCCACCCCAGATGCGTTTCCAGAATCTGGCCAACGTTCATACGTGATGGTACCCCGAGCGGATTGAGAACGATCTCAACCGGACGGCCGTCTTCCATATACGGCATATCTTCTTCCGGTAAAATACGGGAAACAACACCCTTATTACCGTGACGGCCGGCCATCTTATCTCCGACCTGAAGTTTACGCTTGATAGAAATGTAAATCTTGACCATCTTGATAACACCTGGTGGCAGATCGTCACCACGCTTCAGTTTCTGAATCTTGTCCTCAAAAACTGTGTTAATCAGGTCAATCTGGCGGTTAAGAGTTTCAAGAATCTGCTGTACCTTGTCATCGGTTTCGTTGTCATCACTTACCGAAATGGTGCTCCAGACGGAATGCGCCAAGGTCTGAAGAGATTCTTCTGTTATCTGTTTTCCCTTTGCAAGAACAAGATTCCCTTTGCTGTCTTCAAGCTTGACCGCCAGGGTTTTACCGATCAATAGGCGTTTCAGTTTGCTAATGGCGGACCCTCGGATAATCCGGATCTCATCCTGTTCATCTTTGCGAAGCTTGTCTTCTTCTGCCTTCTCGATCAACTCTGTACGGGAGTCTTTATCATTTCCTTTGCGAGAAAAAATCTTTGCGCCGATGACTGTCCCTTCAACACCCGGAGGGACAGTAAGTGAAGTGTCGCGTACGTCGCCGGCTTTTTCTCCAAAAATGGCCCGTAACAGTTTTTCTTCAGGTGAAAGCTGCGTTTCACCTTTCGGAGTGATCTTTCCAACCAGGATGTCGCCCGGTTTTACTTCAGCGCCGATTCGGATAATGCCTGACTCATCGAGATCCTTAAGTGTTTCCTCCCCAAGGTTCGGGATATCTGATGTTATTTCCTCTTTGCCGAGTTTTGTATCACGGGCAACACATTCGAATTCCTCAATGTGGATGGAGGTGTAACGGTCATCTTTTATGAGTTTTTCTGAGATGAGGATTGAATCCTCGTAGTTGTATCCGCCCCACGGCATGAAGGCAACAACGATATTCTGTCCAAGAGCCAGTTCACCCATGTCAGTGGATGGGCCATCAGCAATTACCGCTCCGCGTTTAACCTTGTCTCCAACCTTGACCACCGGTTTATTGTTGATACAGGTGTTTTGATTGGACCGTGCGAATTTGATCAGGTTGTATATATCGACGCCGGTGCCGTTTTCATCGATCTCATTTTCATCAATCTTCACGACTATTCGTGAGGCATCAACGGATTCAACTTCTCCATTATGTTTGGCAATAACGGAAACACCGGAATCCCGGGCAACGATACGTTCCATACCGGTTCCAACAAGAGGGGAGTCGGCACGCAGAAGAGGAACAGCCTGACGCTGCATGTTTGATCCCATGAGGGCTCGGTTAGCGTCATCATTTTCAAGGAACGGGATCAGGGCCGCAGCCACCGATACCAACTGGATTGGGGCCACATCCATCAGAGCTATCTCATCCCGATGAACAAGGATGAACTCACCACTTTTACGCGCCGAGTTGTAATCGTTGACGAAACGGCCGTCAGCGTCAAGTTCTGCATTTGCCTGGGCGATTGCATGCCCTTCTTCCTCAAGTGCGGAGAAGTAACGAACTTCATTAGTTACTTTGCCTTCTTGGACGATGCGGAACGGAGTTTCTACAAAGCCATGGTCATTGATACGTGCGTATGTTGAAAGTGAGGCGATCAGACCAATGTTAGGTCCTTCAGGAGTCTCAATAGGGCATACACGGCCATAGTGGGTAGGGTGGACGTCTCGAACCTCGAAGCCGGCACGTTCACGAGTCAGACCACCTGGTCCAAGAGCCGACAGACGCCGTTTGTGAGTAACCTCAGACAGCGGGTTGGTCTGGTCCATAAACTGGGACAGCTGAGAAGACCCAAAAAATTCTTTTACAACTGCCGAAACCGGCTTAGAGTTGATCAGGTCATGAGGCATGAGGTTTTCAACTTCCTGCAGGCTCATGCGTTCTTTGATCGCTCGTTCCATACGAACAAGGCCGATGCGGTACTGATTTTCCAAGAGTTCGCCGACGGCACGGACCCTGCGATTGCCCAAATGGTCAATATCATCAATGGTGCCGCGACCATTCTTTAGCTCGATAAGATACCGAACTATCTCAAGAATATCATTTTTAACAGCAATTTTAATGTCTGAGCTATAGAGGTCTTCAAAAACCATTCTGTTACGACGCAGCGTTTCAATTAATCTGCGATTTTCGTCAAA
Source organism: Pseudomonadota bacterium (assembly GCA_019352135.1). GTDB lineage: Bacteria > Desulfobacterota > Desulfuromonadia > Geobacterales > Pseudopelobacteraceae > JACRCG01. Next base: position 5,271 of record JABBNX010000029.1, on the reverse strand, counting down.
ACCACCCTGATCAATTGCCTCAGTCAGTTTTGTTGTTGCCTTTGAAAGTTCGAGTGAGGCAAAAAGATCTTTCTGGAAAAAATCATTGTCGCGAATAATATTATTAAGTTCAAGCAAGAGCTGATCTCTGAGTTTGTCTGAGATTGCCTGACCAGCCTCAATTTTTTTAAGAGTTTTCGCAAGGTCAGAGGGCAGTTTCATCATCAAATACTGTGAAAAATGATCTTTTGAATCTACCAGTCTTGCTATAAGTGATTCGAAATTAACAACATCTTCGCTGCTCAACATGCACGGTGCATTTAATACCATGCAGTCCTGCCACACCTTGAGGCCAAGCTTATAGTTCAACTTAAGTCGTCCAACTGCCGAAAGATCGTAGCGCTCTGGGTTGAAAAACAGGTTGTCAAAGAGAGCCAATGAACTTTTTAGAGTTGGTGGATCTCCCGGGCGAAGACGCCGATATATTTCAATCAGGCCTTCGTCGCTTGAACTGATCTTGTCGATCAATAAAGTATCACGGAAAGAAGACGTTATGTGCAAGTTATCTATATATAATACTTTAAAAGCTGTTACCCCGCGCTCTTTAACTTCATTAAAACGATCAAGGGTAACTTCATCATTGCATTCAATAATTATCTCGCCTGTGTTTGGATCAACTATGTCAGATGATGCGTAACGGCCAAGAATGTCTTCGATAGTTGCCGGGACAGATTTAATGCCCCGCTCTTGTATCTTTTTAATCGAAGATTTTGTGTATTTACGATTTGCTTTGACAAGAACTTCCCCATTTGCGGGGTCAATTACATCAACTATCGCTTTTTGAAGAGTCAGAAGTTCAGGCTCAATACTTTTGGTGATCAATTCAGGCCCGATGAAAACTTCTTCACTCTTGTAATAGTAGTTAAGGAGTTGTTCAACTGAATAACCCAAAGCTTTAAGCAGCACCGTTGCCGGCATTTTTCTCCGTCGATCGATACGAACATACAGAATATCTTTGTGGTCAAATTCAAAATCCAGCCATGATCCGCGATACGGAATAACGCGGGCTGAGTACAGTACCTTGCCGCTTGAGTGGGTTTTGCCTTTATCGTGGTCAAAAAAGACACCTGGTGAACGGTGCAACTGACTTACTATTACCCGTTCAGTCCCGTTGATGATAAAAGTCCCATTATCGGTCATAAGCGGGATTTCACCAAAGTAGACCTCTTGTTCTTTGATGTCCTTGATTGCTTTGACGGTAGAATCTTTACCGGCATCCCAGATGACAAGACGCACTTTGACTTTCATCGGAGCAGCGTATGTCATGCCACGCTGGTGACATTCATCAACATCATACTTTGGCTTGTTGAGTGCGTACGACACATATTCGAGAGAAGCGCTTTCACTGAAATCTTTGATCGGGAAAACGCTCCTGAATACAGCTTCAAGACCGGTATTCAAGCGTGACTCTGCGGGTACTTCCTGTTGCAGAAAGCGCCTATAGGAATCCTTCTGAATGTCAATCAGGTTGGGGATTTCGATTATGTTCTTTATCTTGGCAAAGTTTTTACGCAAGAGGTGATTATTGGCAATAGAATAAGCCATGGCTTCTCCTTTGGCGGGTATCGTAACTGGATCCAGATATTGTGTAACATGCTGGAATATCAGATGTATTTAGTAACCAAAACGTGCCGAAACAGCACAAGCCAAGGCCGCTCTGGGCGACCTTGGCTCTCATAATGACAACAATTCTGGGTATTATTTGATAGCTGCTTCAGCGCCTGCTTCAACCAGCTGTTTAACTGCATCGTCAGCTTCTTGCTTGGTGACGCCGGTTTTTACTGCACCAGGTGCGCCGTCAACAAGGTCTTTAGCTTCTTTCAGTCCGAGGCTGGTCAGAGCACGAACAACTTTGATGACATTAATTTTATTGGCGCCACAGGCTTTCAGAATAACATCAAATTCTGTCTGCTCTTCAGCTGCTTCAGCAACAGGGCCGCCGACAGCAGCAGCAACAGCAACAGGAGCAGCAGCAGAAACGCCGAACTTTTCTTCAAGTTCCTTGACGAGTTCAGCAAGATCAAGAACAGTCATTTTTTCGATAAAGCTGATTACATCTTCTTTAGTGATAGCCATTGGGTGAATCCTCCGAATATGATTTTAGTGATATCGTATTAATCTACTAAGGGTTAGTTTGTTGATTTCTGAACACGGATAGCGTCCAGGACGCGTACAAGCGAACCTGGCAGTGCAGCGAGTACGCCAACAAAGTTGGTTGCAGGTGCCTGCATGGATCCGAGCATCTTGGCGATGAGAACCTCACGCGAGGGCAGGTCTGCCAATGCCTGAATCTGCTTGATGTCAAGCAGTTTACCGCTGAGTACAGCTGCTTTGAGTACGAACTTGCCTTGTGGGTCTTTTGCAAACTTATGCAGTACTTTTGCAGCGCTTGCCGGATCATCATAGCTGATAGCTACGGCGGTTGGGCCGGCAAGAAACGGGCTTATGCACTCAATGTCAGTACCTTTAGCAGCCAGATCAAACAAAGTATTCTTGAATACTTTGTATTCGACTGACGCCGCACGCAGCTCATTTCTGAGCGTTGTTGCCTGCCCGACGTTCATCCCGCGAAAATCTGCGAGAAAAACTGCCTTGGCACGTGTCAGTCGCTCATGCATCTCGGTGACGAGTTCCTGTTTGGTATTTTTGTTCAAGCGACTTCCTCCTTTCTTTTGGTATGTGAGGCAGAGCCCCGGCCAAAGTCAGGAAACGCAAAAGCTTTGCGGTACCTAAGTCTCGGCAGGTCCACATTTGGATTATGCGCAGTTACGCGCGCCTGCTGTCTTTGACTTTGGCTAAACATATTTATATTTATATCTGAGCCGTTACATCACTGATATCAAGGTTAATACTGGCCCCCATTGTAGAAGAGAGCGAAATTTTCTTGATATAGGTGCCTTTTGCGGCTGAAGGTTTTGCCTTGACAAGTGCTTCTACCAGAGCAAGAAGATTTCCTTTGAGCATATCAGCATCAAAAGAAACTTTGCCGACCGGAGCATGTATAATTCCGGCTTTTTCAACACGAAATTCTACTTTACCGGCTTTAGATTCCTTGACAGCCTTGCCTACCTCAAAAGTTACTGTTCCGACTTTCGGGTTCGGCATGAGTCCACGAGGTCCGAGCAGCTTGCCGATCTTTCCTACGACACCCATCATATCTGGAGTTGCGATGGCGGTGTCAAAATCAAACCAGCCAGCTTGGATCTTAGCAACAAGATCATCTGAACCGACATAATCTGCGCCGGCATCAAGGGCTTCTTTCTCTTTTTCACCTTTTGCAAAAACGAGAACGCGGACATTTTTGCCAAGTCCGTTAGGGAGAACAACCGCGCCGCGAACCATCTGGTCAGCATGGCGGGGGTCAACACCCAATTTGACTGCAACATCAACAGTCTCGTTAAATTTTGCATAAGCGGCCTGTTTCACAACATCAACGGCAGTCCCAAGTTGATAAACCTTGTTTCTGTCAATCTTTGACATTGCTTCAGAATGTTTCTTAGCGCTTTTTGACATGATACAACCTCTCTAGGGATCTTGATTAATTGATAGTGTAACGTTTAGGCGATATCAACGCCCATTGAGCGGGCAGTACCTTCAACTGTTCTCATAGCTGCTTCAAGTGATGCGGCATTGAGATCAGGCATTTTCTTTTTGGCTATCTCTTCCACTTGAGCCTTGGTAAGCTTGCCGACTTTAGTTTTGTTTGGAACGGCAGATCCACTCTTAAGGTCGAGAGCTTTCTTAATCAATACCGGAACCGGCGGTGTCTTGGTAATAAACGTAAAAGACCTGTCGGCATACACGGTAATTACAACCGGTGTTATAGTGCCCTCATCGGCCTGCGTTTTTGCATTGAATGCCTTACAGAATTCCATGATGTTAACACCATGTTGACCCAGGGCAGGCCCGATTGGAGGCGAAGGATTTGCTTTGCCTGCTGGTACCTGTAATTTGATGTAACCGGTTATCTTCTTTGCCATAAATGTGCTCCTTTATATACAGCGTATGCCTGTCATTCAGCAATGAATGACTGATTTAGTAATTTAGTTCTTTTCGACCTGCATGAATTCAAGTTCAACAGGTGTTGCCCGACCGAAAATTGTTACGGTTACGCGCAACTTACCCTTGTCCGGTTTGACATCTTCAACAACACCTGAAAAATTAAGGAACGGACCGTCGACAACACGCACAGTTTCTCCGACTTCAAACAAAACCTTGGGACGCGGCTTTTCGGCCCCTTCTTCCATGCGACGCGTAATTTTATTCACTTCTTCATCCGCAATTGGGAATGGAGTGTTGCCACCGACAAAACCGGTTACCTTGGCGGTTTCCTTTACAAGGTGCCACGTCTCGTCAGTTAACTCCATTTTGACAAGAATATAGCCTGGGAAAAACTTTCTTGAAGAGGTCTTTTTCTCACCTTTTTTAAGCTCAACAACAGTTTCGCACGGGATAAGGATCTCCTCAAAAAAACTCTCCATACCCTCATTTTTGATACTTTCAAGCAAATTAAGGCGTACTTTGTTCTCAAAGCTTGAATATGTATGAACACCATACCATTTCATGGACATAGCTGGACCCTTTATCCTAGTATCAGATGCAACAGCTTGGCCAAAACAAGATCACAAGCACCAAGATAGAATGAAATCAGCACAACGATAAAAATGACAACACCTGATGTTGCAAGCGTCTCTTTACGCGTTGGCCACGTGACCTTTTCAAGTTCGAGCTTTACTGCTTCAAAAAAAGCGGTGAGTTTTTGCACACTATGGCTCCTGACAACTTGACTTTGAACTCCCGATTGTCTCAAAAGCTTCTTGTTTATTAATTCAAAAAGCAAACTGACTGAATTATGGCAGGCCAGGAGGGATTCGAACCCCCAACATCCGGTTTTGGAGACCGGCGCTCTACCAGTTAGAGCTACTGGCCTGTATCATGCGACATTCAGCTTGAACTATTTTGTTTCCTTGTGAGGTGTGTGCTTACGGCAGAAGCGGCAATACTTGTTGAATTCAAGTTTACCCGGAGTTGTTCTTTTGTTTTTTGTTGTCGTGTAGTTTCTCTGTTTGCACTCAGTGCAACCAAGCGTAATGATGTCTCTCATAAATGTGCTTCCTTTTGTATGAAATCGGCAGACATGGACCGTTGCCATGTCCACATACGTTCAACTTGATTCGTATTTATTCAATAATTGAAGCAACAACCCCGGCGCCGACAGTACGGCCACCTTCA
>JABBNX010000211.1 GCA_019352135.1 Pseudomonadota bacterium | reverse complement strand
ATTTAGTAAATAATATCAGCAGGTTACCTGGAGCTTAGCTATTGCCGGTGCATCAATATTAATTGTCTGGTGAAATTTCTTATTTCTGATTGTATCAATTGTTGCGTCATCTCTTTCTATCAATAGACAGAACTGCTCGAAGCTTTCGACCGGTAGTCTCAGTTCCGGCAATCTTTGTGATATGCTCGGATAGTCATTCCAGTTCGTTACGTCAGACCCATAGATAGTTTTGTGACCATGACCAATAAAAATCCCTGCAGAAATTGAATTACTTGCTTCCTTTAGAATCCTTCTACTGTTGCTTACTGAAGAAGCAAGCAGTTCAATATCTTCATTAGAAATACTTGGAGTTTTATTATAGTAGTGGGGAATGAATATTGGATCAAATTCGTCAAAGGCACGTCCAATATTCGTGATGTCTGTCGCAAAGTTATCGGGCGCGATACTGCCCAGAAGTTTTGTTACTTTTTCATTGAAAGATTCCACGTCCTTCGGGTTCGCAATGACTATCAAATGCCCATGTCGATTGTCCTCCAAAACGTCTAGCTCAACCCCTGGCCAAACTAGAAGCTCACCTTTTGCGTGTTCAACGATTTCCTTGTACTGTGCGATATCAAAATGATTGTGGTTTGTGATTGCGCATATCTTTACATCAGTTGATTTGACAATGTCGCAAAATGATTTTGGGTCAATTTGCCTCGTTGGGGCGTCACCCGACTTTATGGCCTTGGTGTGGATATGAACATCAATTTTCATGTGTATCACTCCAATTCTGTTACTGGTCTATCTCGTTGTAGCCTAAATATGCCTAACGGGGTCGGCCTTGACCCGCCCTGCTTTTTCGGGCGATCGGCGTCCAAGGACGTGGTTGGACTCTCATATTTGCCGCCAGTTTCTCCGGCGGCAAATTCTCCGCTAATCCTATGAGGAAGGGTAATCAACTATCGTAATTAATCCCAGGCGTTCATACTCTGCCGCCTTTAATTTCCAAATATTGGCAACAGATTTAATGTCGAGATAATCAATGCTCCACATTTGTCGGTCCTCTGTCTCAATGGTAATTTCACCATAGTAATTACCTTCTCCATTAAGATTACCGTTTCTCCCTGATCTTACAACTCCGTCGATTTTGCGCCCATCATTGAGAGTGATTCTTATAATCATTCCAGATGAATTTATTTGTTCCTTAATTTCTATCAAATGCTTAATTTCCCGATTTGTCTCTGCACAACGTGTCATACTACACCTCCATTTTAAATTGATCTTGATCCTTCGGTTCTTCCTCAAGGCCGTTTCTGATTTTGCTTTATCTGCCTTGATCCGAGCCCCTATTAGTTTTGATCCGCGTGCCAATGGCTCGGGCGGTCGGTGTTCATCGGCCTTGTTGGACTTGTCTTCGCAAGTATTTCGTTGCTATTACGCTGTTGCCAAAATTATTCAGTTAAAAGGAAAAATGATTCGCCAATTTATATCTGGATCATATGAGCCTTCTTCTGGCTCCTCAGCACACCAAGAACCGAAGTAATCTTCAACCAGACCTTCCCGTGCAGTCCAATACAGATTCCATGGGGTCACTTTATGTCTTTTAAAATAATTGGTGCGATACCAATCTTCGCTGTCATGAAAAACGCCCTCATTTGTTTCATACAGAAAACATTTCTTTAAGATTTGCATATCAACATCAACGGGATTAGTAACATACTGTTGCAGTGAGAAATGCAAACACTCACTATGTACTTGTGAGATTTCGCAAATTACAGCACAGATACGGATTGCATCCTCGATTTGTATGATTTCAGATTTTGATAGTGACCCAATACCGTTAGCCGGGAATTTATAAGAAAACAGCTCTCGGTATTCTTTGCTTTTATCAAGCATCATAGATGCGTTATCGCCTTCCACTTTAGATATTTTTTTAATCGCATCTACGGTTACATTGATGATTTTTTGATGTGTCATATTTAAGAGCCCTCCTTGACGCCAATCTTGTTCAGGGAGTGTAAAGGTTAGAGCGCGACAGCAATTAAGTAATGAATAATACAAAAGGTAAGGTTCAACAATTCGTAGATTTTTTTGTTGGGCAAATTCAAGTGAGGTGAGCATGACGCTGGATGACAACATCATTTTTATAGCGAGGTAATGTCTGGCAAGCCAAATTGAATTTAGCTCGGTTGACCATGCTTTGGTTAACTTTGCATAAGATGCAACCAATCGGCCACAATATGCTTTTAGTTCTGCTTCCTCTATCATATCAAATATATGGTGATACTCGAATCCAGTTTCTATTCCTGTGGATTCAAACACATTGTAACTCATGTTGTTTTTTCCTTTTTTGGGCCAACTCGTTAATCACCGGAATTCCGGTCATCTACCAACCGTCGTATTTATCTTCAAAATAACCACCAAGCCGACTTTACTCAACTATTTGATAAATATGTATTTGTGGTACGGTACAACATTCCATTTGGCTTGTTGACCGGTTTTCCGGCCAACATCCTCGGGCTCACTCCTCATCCGTCCCAACCAACCCTTTTGCATTGTTCACGTTAAGCTCAAGAAATGGCTGCCAGAAAAGTTCTCTCAACAGCGATGAGAGTTTTTGGCTGAATGCCCATAGCCTGCTTAATCTTCCTACAGCGCATGAGTTTCCAGCATTTCTCGCCATTCATGCAGTTTTTCCCGCAGAAGCTGCCTGGGTATCATCTTGGTTTCGTATTCAGCAACCAAGGCAGGAGAAAGATGGCGACTCAGCGCATATTCGACAACCTCATCATCCTTGCGACGACAGAGCAAGACGCCGATGCTGGGATTTTCGTGGGGACGCTTGCGGTCGCGATCCAAGGATTCCAGATAAAAGGAGAGCTGTCCCAGATGTGATGGTTCAAACTGGCCGGTTTTCAGTTCAAATGCTACCAGACATTGCAGATCGCGGTGATAAAAGAGAAGATCAAGTTCAAAATCCCGGTTTCCAACCTGAAGACGAACTTTCTCGCCGACAAAAGCAAATCCGTCACCCAGTTCAAGCAGGAATTTACGCAAGTTTTGAAGCAGTGCAGCCTGAAGATCGGCTTCAAGATGCGGGTCGGGGAGGTTGAGAAAGTCCAGCAAATAGGTGTCTTTGAAAGTGCCGGCAACATCATGATGTAATTCTCGCACCGGCGGTGCGAGTTTTAGATCAGCCAGCACAGTTCGTTCGAAAGAGCTCCGTTGTATTTCATTCTCAAGCTGACGGGTTGACCAACTTGCCCGTATTGCAGATGCTGCATAGAAATATCGCTCGTCGGATGTTTTGCATTGCGCCAGTAAAATGCAATGGTGAGTCCAGGATAAAACTCTCGGCAGTGCCGAGAGTTTTTCATCCGCCGTGTAAACTTCATAAAATTGCTTCATTCTCCAGAGGTTTTGTGCTGAAAAGCCCCTAATGTCGGGGGCGGTTGCCAACAACCAATCAGCCAATTCGAGTACAACTCCCTTTCCCCAACCGGACTCAGCAACCTTGCGTGATAGATATCCACCAACAGCCCAGTAGGTTTCAATCAATGCCACATTTACGGCCTGGAAAGCACGGGAACGTCCATCCTTGATAATAGTGAGAATTTCCGGGAATTCTAAAATATGTGGTTTGATCAGTTTTGTCATATACTCCTCAAAAGGTAAAATGCCAACCAGTCACTCCCCATCCATCCCTTTTGCATCGTTTCCAACAAGCTCAAAACCGGCGGGGTGCTCTTGATCCGCTTCTCAACTTCACTGATATGCTCGGCAAGCGGTATATTTTCCGGCACGGCGTATTACCAAAGTACTTTCAATCCGAGTTTTCGATAGGCAGCAAAGGCGCTATCATGAGAGATAAGCGTCAGCTTGTGGGAAATGGCCTGCCAAATAATCAGACGATCAAAAGGATCTTTATGTTCCATACGAGGCAAGTGATGGAAAGTGGCAGCATCAGAAGCGGTAATAGGAAGTATATCAAAGCCCGATTGCCGAACTATGGCTGGAAAATCATCCGGGGCTACGCCGGACAGCTCCAGCTTTCCAGTGGCGAATTTGAGAGATATCTCCCAAAAAGAGACCACGCTGACAGAGATGGTCACTTCCGGGTTTCGGATGTTACCAGCGGCTTTTTTACCGAGACGGGATGGATCGAACAGCGTCCAGAGAAGGGTATGTGTATCGAGCAAACAACTCATAATGACAGCAATTCATCATCACTGACCTTGAAGTCGGCCGAGACTGAAAACGATGCTTTGTCAGCCAACAGGCCCAGAATGCGTTGAGGTTTGCCTTCATAGCGGTCATAGGGTACCAGCACAGCAATTTTTTCTTTCTTCTTGCCATAGCTGATAACAATATCCTCACCATGTTGAACAATATCGAGCACCTGGGAAAAATGAGATTTAAAATGACCTACCGTCATAGTTTGCATATGCGGAACCTCCGTTATTCCATTTCCATATCAAAGCGCCCTCTTCGTTGGCTCGTCTTCGGCTCCTCTACATACAGTTTGTATGCTTTCGTCGCCTCAATTCTCACCGCCTTGAGGGCATCTCTGATCTGAAACTGGAATTAGTCTTATGACAATATCTTGTTTTCGTGTCACGTTGTCAAGTAAATGAACGGTTCGTACATGTATTGTCAACCACCCCGTCACTCCACATCTTGCCAGGCACAAATGCCAACCACCGCTTCAATTCAACAGCAATCCCACCACTCCCGCCCCGAGGATGACAAACATCGGAGTGGTCTTTGTCCATTTGAAGATGGCAAAGCCGATTGCGAGGATCAAA
>JABBNX010000210.1 GCA_019352135.1 Pseudomonadota bacterium | reverse complement strand
GTGGGATATAACAATTCAGCCTAAAACGGTAAAATTGTAATTTCTATGTCCCTTAGGTGTCTGGCCAGTTACAAACTATCCTGCCGTAGAAGGAAAATGGTGAACTCATCTTGCGCGAGGCCCGGTATTCTGTTAAGTCCTCGCTCGCGACGTGCACCCTGCCGGGTGCACACAAAAAAAGGCTGCATCCGAAGATGCAGCCTTTTTAAATGCTATGAAAAAGAAATTACTTGGCAGCAGGAGCTGCTTCTTCTTTTTTCATTTCCATTTCTTTCATTTCTTTTTTAGCTTTAATTTCTTTTTTAGCTTTTTTTGCTTTCTTTACTTTTTTTGCTTTCTTTACTTTTTTTGCTTTCTTTACTTCTTTTTTCTCTACAGCAGGAGCAGCAGCATCAGCAGCAGGAGTAGCAACTTCAGCAGCGAAAACTACAGCAGAGAAAGACATAGCAACAAGAGCAGCGACGATTGAGGCAAGAACTTTTTTCATGGGTAAAACCTCCATATAATTTGGCGAATCTATTTTGATTCATAGCAGATGTTGTGCCAATAATTAATTTTGTGCAACATACTAAAAACACACGGTAAATACCGCTACTGTTATTTCAGGCCACATCAACCCAACTCTATATGCTCCACACTATACCCCATATGAGGCATATCTGTACATCTGTACAAATCAGTCTTAGAGTTAACCGATCAAAACAATCCCGCAATCTAAATGCCATGTGAGTGTATCAACGTATTCCGAAATAATGTGAATACACCATTGACGGGCCTCAAACCTCCCGTTAATTACAATGAATCCCTTACAGAAAATCGGTCAAGCGCTGTGACCCTACTGATCACAACAGCATCACAATTACCCCGCGGATATACTTCGCTGGCAAGCCAGGAAAGTTCGTCTTTTTCATGAGCTTCCGGAACGCTGACCCACCATGCTTTGCAGCCTCCTCGAGACCCATCGCTCCAGCGATAGCCGCGTTGTTTCAAAATATCCTTTTTGTCAAACGGTGCTCCCACAGCAGCAATCCTTGAAGTTACTTCTTCATAGGTCTCCAACAATGCCTTGAATACCGGTGTGTTGCTTACGGGCAGTTTTCTCAGAAGGATTCCCAGCACGCCTTCGGCATCATCCAGGGCACGGTGTGCGTTTATAAACAAACCAAATTTGAAGAGCAGGTATTCCAAAACCCGTGTTGAAATCCTCTCTGCCTGCCAGTTGATCTGAGTGACGGTACATGCCCAGGGTAAACTGGCAAAGACCGGATAACGATCCTCAACAAAGGGGCGATCGAAAGTAGCATTGTGAGCAATCACTAAGGAGGACTGATGTGCGAGGCGGATTACCCATTCATCGTCAAGCGATTGCCCGCGAACCATATCATCAGTGATGCCGGTGATCTCAATAATCTCTTGCGGGAGCAAGCGCCCCGGATCTTCGAAGCCGTTATACCGGTCTGAAATCCGTATAATTTCCGCTGTCGCCGGATTAAACTCGAATGCAACTATCCCCAACTCGATAATCCTGTCTTCGGTATGGCTAAGACCAGTAGTTTCAGTATCAAGACAAAGACCTATTTTTGAGCCCTGGACCGATCCCTGGGAAAAAGCGGTCTCTTTCTCCAGATCCAGCTTGCGGAGTACCTCAAATTCTCCCGTGGTATGAAGGGAAGTTATGGCAATCTCCGCCTCCAGAACGTTAAAGGGCTCATTCTGAAAGTTTCTGATTTTTTTGGGGGGCTTCTGTTTTGGCGAGACACCCATGGTTATTCCGGCCACTTTCCACGCAGCATATGCGTAAGCATGCGGTCAAGTGATGACGCAAAGCGTTGCCGGTCGGTGAGACTAAACTGGCCGGGCCCTCCGAAAGCAAATCCTTCTGCGCGAAGTTCCATCATCATATCGCGGATGGAAAGCCGCTCGCCAACATTGTCTTCGGTATAAAGTTCACCCCGAGGGTCAAGGGCAACACCACCACTTGCAACGATCCTTGCAGCCAGAGGAATATCGGCGGTGACTACCAGGTCTTCAGATGTTGAATGTTCGGCAATATAGTCATCAGCAACATCAAAGCCGTCATCGACAACAATGGACTCGACCAGCTTGGAGTCGTGTTTGCTCAGGCTCTTATTAGCCACAAGCAGGACCGGCAGGTTAAGTCGTTCAGAGGCACGAAAAATGATCTCTTTAATCACTCGTGGGCAGGCATCGTCATCAACCCATATTTTCACGGTGCAGGCCTTTTATTAATCTGATCCTTCAAAATAACGCTCGGCTTGAACGTCAATATCCGTCTGGCCTCTATGGTGATCGTCTCGCCAGTATGCGGATTACGGCCACGACGGTCAGCCTTCTGCTTGGCAATAAAACTGCCAAACCCGGATATTTTCAGATTATCGCCGGATTCAAGTGCGGATTTCATGATAGACAGTACTGTTTCCAGTATCTCGGTGGCTTCTTTACTTGAAAAATCGGTTTTTGCGTGGATACGTTCCACGATATCTGCTTTAGTCATTATTCCCCCCTGCTTGATCAAATTGACTTCATACTACATTCAGATCATAACTTTTTCCAGCACTTCCGCTGTTTTTCGTATTTGATTCTTCGGGCAGAATTGTTTCGAAGTTTTATATACTGAGGAACACCTCACCGTGGCGGTACGTGAAAATTTGCACTTGCGCAGATCAACAGCTCAGCTTCATAATAAGCACATGTCCCCAAAGAGCAAATCCCCTATTGAAGTAACCCTCGAAAAGTCATCATCCGGAATATGGACGGTGCCTGAATTTCCTAAGCGCCAGTTGAAACCCTGGCAGCGCCTTTGGGTTATAACCGGCTTAATCTACATACTGATTCTGGGTGGAAGTTTTTACGTACTCTTGCCAGACCGGCAGAGCATAGAAAAGCGGATGGTCACGTCCGTCATTGAAGAGGTTAAACGTTACGACGGCATGGCATTTGCCGGCGAGTCGCCACGAGATATATTTGAGTCTGCCCGTTCACAGGGATATACCACATGGATAGCATTAGTCCGTCTCAAATATCGGATTGGGCCCGAGGCCAATGCAGATTTTGACTGGATTGGTAAAGTCTACCGCGATGCCCTCTCCGATCTTTCGGCAAAACGGAAGCTTGGCTTGATGATCTGCCTTGTCGCCTGGCTAATGCCCATGTCAGTATTGTATGCATTGGGTTTAGTCGTGGACTGGATCAAGCGAGGTACACGTGGCATCCAAAAGTGATGAGTTCAGACATGATTCAGTTAAGTGGAATGGGGTAACAATAGCCTACATCTGGTGCCATTCACGGCGCAAAACCCTCGGCATTACCGTTCGCTCCGACAAGTCGGTATCGGTACGGGTGCCAATGCGGACCCCGGTAAAAGTTATCAGCGCATTTGTAGCAAACAAGGCGGAATGGGTATTAAAGACTTGGAAAGAACTGAATTCGCACCCGCCCAGACAAAGTCAGGACTATGGTCGTGGGGCTCTGTTCATGTTTCAGGGTGAAGAGCTTTGTCTGGAGTTTACAAAAGGAGGGCCTCGTTCACTGCATCGGTACGAAGGGTTCCTGATGCTAACAACTCCGGAGCCACCGCCAGAAGAAACTGTCCACAGGATGATTGACAACTGGTATCGTAACCAGGCGTTATCGATTGTAAATGAGCGCTCAATTGAATGTCATCGGTTGATGGCGGGAGAAGGTATACCATTGCCTCCAATCACCATCCGTTCCATGAAAACCCGCTGGGGCAGCTATTCATACAAAACCCGACGGATCACTCTTAATCTGAACCTGGTCAAGGTGCCACCAACCTGCCTTGATTATGTAATATTCCATGAACTTTGCCATATCAAAGTACGGCATCACGGCTCTGACTTCTGGAAGATGGTCGGCAGTTACGTACCTGACTACCTGGCAGTACGCAGACAGTTGCAGCACTATACCTGAACCCACACCTTCCCAAAGATACAATGCAAATGGTAAAACTTTATATACCCCCAGAGTAGTAATATTGTATACTGACCTAAATCTTGATTCCGTATGCCTGTTCCAGATTACAAACAGATAAATGATGCTTTTATGTAAATATTACGGTATCCACCTATTCCATAAATTTTATCGGAGGCCAGGATGACGAAAAATATTGGGAATCTGCCACTTAATAAATTACACGTTCTTGATACCTGTAGTTTGATCGAAGAAAGGTGCGCTCATATTTATCGTCATTTTGAGCGAATGTTTTCTGACTCACCTGATGTTGCAGCACTGTGGCATAAGATAGCGAATGATGAAGACAACCATGCTGCTCAATTTAAATTGGCCGCTCTCAATCTTGGACACAATAATAAAGACATTGATTTTAAGGACAGAAAATTTACAGCCGTTTTAGACAAGCTTGATTCAATGCACCGTACTGTTGAGACCAATCTATCCTCATTATCAGAGGCATTTGAAATTGCCTTGGTTATTGAAATGAGTTTGGCAGAACGTCACATCCAATCAATCATAACCTATAGCGATTATGGACTTTCGGACCTGTTTTTAAAAATGGAGCAGTATGATCAGGGTCATCTGGAGCTATTGCAGGATGCGATTGATTCTTTAAGATAACGGAGTATCTGAGGGCAACGTGCATCAACAGAGACGATATTCTAAAAGTCAGTCACAGATAAGGATTTACGCACGATCGATCGGATAAAACCCTAAAAGGCAATCGTATATTGAAAAAAGTAAAGCCCACCGAATGATTTGGTGGGCTTTTTAAATTTAATAAGGAGGCAGTTTACAATTTTACAAACGACAAATCAAATTACCCCCATTTTCGGGATAGTCTAAGGTACTGACGGTTGTCAAGACAGAAAAATGAAGAATTTAAGTTTGGTCAAG
>JABBNX010000028.1 GCA_019352135.1 Pseudomonadota bacterium | reverse complement strand
CCTAACATAATGGATTCACAGTACTGTATCGGTATGGGTCAGTCAGACTTTAATATATTGGTGTTAATACACAAAAATAACTACTCGGTATCATGGAATATTATAAGCAATCGCCCTGCCCGTGATTATCATAATTCAGGTACATTGATTCAGACACATTTTGACAGCATGGACGGATTATTCAGATGCGATTTTTCTGTTCCGCACAGTCAGTCCCTGCAAAAAGTTCCTGAGAAACTGATCACCGCACTCTTTATAATGTTTGTGTCCCTTATTTCTGAACAGGGCGCTCAGTTCTGCTTTTGAAATTTTAACACCTGCTAACCCCATCACTGCAAGCATATCTTCTTCTTTTAAATCAAGGGCAATGCGCAGCTTTTTCAGGATTGCATTGTTGCCCAGGGCTGCGTCAGGTTTCGGAGGCTGTCCCGCCTCCGACTCGCGCTTGCCCCTTTTATGAATGATCAAGCCATCCAGAAAAAGAGACAGCAGAGGATTGCTGCAGGCAATAAACTCATCTTCCTCTTCTTTTTTCAGAAGCTTGATCAATGTTGGTTGCTCAATAGTGCAGCCTGATAACTGAAAAATCTCAATCATGACCGGGTTGCTGATATCCAGTGCGTAGCGCAGTCTGCGCAATATGTCGTTGTTATTCATCTGATTGGTTCCCTCGGTAACGGATGTGGTTTTATGTTTTATTTAAATGCCGCTACCTGTGCCTGATACATCGTGACCGGCACAAAGCGCACGGCAAACTCGGTTGAGCATCTGACGCACGCCGCAAAGAACGGCTTGCCGTTCTTCCCTTTTTCAAACGGCAGATCCTGTTTGTGATTGCAATACGGGCATGTGGCTGCGACAACTGTCTGAATGATTTTAAAAGGTTTTAATTCAGCTGCTACAGCCCTTTTCGACGCAGCCTGAACCGGCTTAATTACCTGCGGCTGCTCTTCCGCTAACTCTGATGGTGCCGTATGATTTTTTTGCATGGTGGTTCGTTCCTTTTTAGTCGAAGTAGTCGCCGGAAGGTTTTCATCCTCCGGGTGTTCGATAACGGTTGCGGTTGGGGGCATAATCCCCTTCATGGCCTTCTTCCAGATAGTTGGCATTGATGTCTTGGAATAATGAAGCGGTCTGACACCATTCATGCGTGCAGCTCCATTTTCAACCAGGTAGTACTTGTCTCGATACGACACCAGGGTCTGGCGACCGATTTCCGCCACCTTGAAACCTGAACATATTTTATTGTCGAGCCAGAAGGTAATTGCCTCTTCCATTGACCATTCTCCTTTATTCATGCGACGTACGGATAACTGTTACCAGAATCGGGACAGGCTTACCAATAAAAATATTGAATAAGATGCCGCTGATTGTGGTATTTATCAAAAATAGTAGCCGCAGCCAGTGGTTGATGCCACAACTCGAACTACATTCTTACCAGATTGGAATACTCAATGACCGAAATTTCTCACAGTACCGTTTACCGAAAAGAGTACACCGCCCCAGACTACTGCGTTGATAGTATAGACCTCCGTTTCGAGCTTGGCGACGAGGTAACGATTGTCACTTCACGAATGGCACTGCGGGCAGCGTATGACATGTCATCTGGCAAGCGCCCACTGGTTCTGAACGGCAAGCGACTTGTCCTGCGAGAGGTGAAACTTGACGGTGCCCCGATTGAAGACTGCCGCTACTCTGTTTCTGATGATCTGCTGACGCTCCACGATGCTCCAGCCGACTTTACTCTGGAGGTGACGACAGAACTTCGCCCTCAGGATAATACATCCCTGGAAGGTCTCTACCGTTCTGCCGGGATGTTCTGCACTCAGTGCGAGGCGGAGGGGTTCCGTGCCATCACGTACTTCCCGGACCGTCCCGATGTCCTGACGCTCTTCACAACCACGATCGTTGCCGATCTCACCCGCTATCCGGTGCTGCTCTCCAACGGCAATCTCCAGGCGAGCGGTGATCTGCCCGATGGCCGGCACTGTGCCACCTGGCATGATCCGTTCAAAAAGCCGAGCTATCTGTTCGCTCTCGTGGCGGGCGATCTGGTCTGCATCAGAGACACATTTACGACCTGCTCCGGGCGGGATGTGGCGCTCCATATCTATGTGCATGAACAGAACCGCGACAAGTGCGACCATGCCATGCGTTCACTCAAAAAGGCAATGCGCTGGGACGAAGAGGTGTACGGCAGAGAGTATGATCTTGACTGCTATATGATCGTAGCGGTTGATGATTTCAATATGGGGGCCATGGAAAACAAGGGGCTCAATGTCTTCAACTCCTGCTATGTTCTCGCCAGTCCCGCCACTGCCACCGACGATGACTATCATGCCATCGAAGAGGTGATCGGCCATGAATATTTCCATAACTGGAGCGGCAACCGGGTCACCTGTCGCGACTGGTTCCAGCTCTCCCTGAAAGAGGGGCTGACGGTCTTTCGTGATCAGGAATTTTCCGCCGATATGCAATCGCGCGGAGTAAAGCGGATTGCGGATGTGCGCAACCTACGGGCATCACAGTTTGCGGAAGATGGCGGGCCGATGGCTCATCCGGTACGCCCTGATTCGTACATCGAGATCAATAATTTCTACACTGCTACCGTGTATAACAAGGGGGCCGAGCTCGTTCGGATGCAGCATACAATGCTCGGAGCGGACCGGTTTCGCAGCGGGATGGATCTCTATTTTGACCGCTTCGACGGACAGGCGGTAACGGTCGATGATTTTGTTACTACCATGGCGGAAGCCGGTGCGCTCAATCTCGACCAGTTTGCCCTCTGGTACAGCCAGGCCGGTACTCCACGGCTCAGTGCCCGTGGTTCCTATAATGCCGCCGACAAAACCTTTACCCTGACGGTCAGCCAGAGCTGTCCGGCAACTCCCGGCCAGCCGGAGAAAAAAGCACTGCATATCCCGTTGGCACTCGGCCTGCTTGATAAGAACGGAGAACAACTTCCGCTGGTGCTGGCTGATGAAGAGGCCCGGAAGGATGTCACCCGGGTACTTCATCTCCGTTCAGCCGAGGCTTCGTTTTGTTTTACCGGGTTGGATGAGGAACCTGTTCCGGCGTTGCTGCGTGGCTTTTCGGCACCGGTCAAGCTTGACTATCCCTACCGGCATGAGCAGCTGGCCCTGTTGATAGCCCATGAATCAGACCCGTTCTGCCGCTGGGAGGCGGGACAGCAAATGGCGGCGAAGATTATTATCGGGCTGGTAGCCGACTGGCATAATGGTGTCGAACTGGTCCTTGATCCGGATTTTATCTCCGCATTCAGGGTAACGCTTACAAGCAGCCACCCGGATCGCGCATTTCTAGCCGAAACGTTGACGTTGCCTACTGAAAAATACCTTGCCGAACTGGTGTCGGTTATTGATCCGGCGGCTATCCATGCGGCACGTCAGTTTGTCATCCGTACCCTGGCAACCCGCTGCCGGGATGAATTTCTTGCGGTGCGTTCTCATAATATGAGCGGGCAACTCTACTCCCCTGATGATGACCGCTCCGGCGCACGGCGGCTTGCCAATCTCTGCCTTGCATACCTGATGAGCAGTGGCGGACAGAGCGAGATCGACCTCTGCATCGAACAGTATCGGCGGGCGGACAATATGACTGATACCATCGGTACACTAACGCCGCTTGTCTCTTGCGATTGCCCGGAACGCCGGGAAGCTCTGGACGGCTTTTACCGGCGCTGGCAGGGAGAGCGCCTGGTAGTCAACAAATGGTTTTCGCTCCAGGCCACCTCCACCCTCCCTGGAACAGTGGACGAACTCCAGACGCTGCTGAACCACCCGGCCTTTGAACTGACCAACCCGAACAGGTTCCGCTCACTGGTCGGGGCTTTCAGCCAGGGTAACCAGGTGCGCTTCCACGATCCGGGCGGAGCAGGATACCGTTTTCTGGTTGATCAACTGCTGCGGCTGATTCCGGTTAATCCGCAGGTGTCTGCCCGATTGCTGGCGCCGCTGACAACCTGGCGGCGTTTTGAAGAGACCCGTCGCGTCCAGATGCAGCAACAGCTGCAACGGATCCAGGCTGTACCCAATCTGCCGCGCGATGTATATGAAGTTGTGACCAAGAGCCTGGAAGATTAACTGCTGAAATAAAGCCGGAGAATAAAAACGAGGATTAGGAACTGAAAATGACTACCTGGGTGTATTGATTTAAATGCTGATTTGACTGGTGCACATACTAAAAGAAGGGGCGAAAATTTCGCCCCTTCTTTTTATCCTGCTTTGCGAATCAGGCCAGACTATTTTTTCTTGTGGACCTTAACGCCCTTTTTTACAGGAGCCGGAGCAGCGGACTGTGCTGCTTCTTGCTTCTCAACCCAGTTTGTCTGTTTAAAGTTGAGATTGACCGCTTTGATGTTTTTCTCAATCGTCCCCTTCTTAAATCTACCGCCACCCATAAGCATCGGGTCACCTTTGTAGCCCAGGGCCTTCCAGTTCATTCTGGTGCCGCCCATGTGGCACTCACCACAGGTGAGAGCATTTTCTTTAGGGGCAACTTCATGTGTCTGACCGATGTATGAAACGGTCTTTATAAATTTATATTTACCGCTAAATGGAAGCCCTGAACCGAGTGGGCCATCATCCAAGGCGCGCTTCCAGTTTTTGTGTGTCCAAAGACCTTTGTAATTGTTGAAGGTCAGAAGGTATAAAAGCTCCGTATCTACCGGCTGGTTGCTCGTATACATCTTAAAGGGGTATATCTTGGCCTCTTTCTCCTTGATGGAGCCATAGGGAGACTCCAGGACAACAGGCTCAGAAAGATTTTTTATCGTATCACCCTTCATATACCGATTAATAGTACCGTCATACCAGAGGTAGGCTGGAACGACATTACTATCCCATCTGAAACTCCCTTTGCCGTCATCGCACGCTGACTTTCCACAGGACGGTGGCAGTTTCAAATTCATGCCTACAGTAGAATAATCCCAATTCATCAAGGTTGGTTTACCCCGCCCGTAGGTCGGAATGTGGCAGGTCTGGCAGGCTACGGTTTTAAGGTGTGTATTGATGATGACGCCATTGAGTGATTTCTGGTGCGGTGCATTCTTGCCACTGTGACAATCTTCACAGTTTACCCGACCGTCAAAGGTGGCCAATTGTGTTGAAGCCCCAGAAATACGGTGATCTTTTGTGACATGGCAGGTCTGGCAGGCAAAACCTTGGCCGCCCTTAGCCTTACTGGCCATATGAACATCCAGAGCCTTGTCAGCAGTATTCATAGCTTTATCAAGGCTGCCATGCTTAACCCCATCATCACCACCGCCTGCATAGTGACAGGAACCACAGTTACTCAGGGTTGGAAGGGCAACACTTTGGGCAGCTATTGTCAGATCAGTAAACTCGCTGATTTCATTATTTTCTCTTGCATAAAAGCCTTTTTGGGCATGACATACAAGGCAGTCAACCTTTGTCTTGTCTTTCAGATCAAACTTGTTGCTGTCCCAGAAATAGCCAGCGTGACACTCGCCGCAGTGCCCGCGGTTTAACTGATTGGCTCCACCTTCAACATTGACACAGAAACCATTAAGCATGTTTGTTTTGCCATATTCAACCTTGCTGTGCTCGTAGCCACGAACATGCCCTTTGGTAAGCCCTTTCCAGGTCCAGTGGCTGGTCTTCATAAAATCAGAAGCCTCTTTCTCATGGCACTCCAGACACGCCTTGGTCACGCTGGGGCCATCCTTGAACGGTCCCTTGAGAAACTCGGTATGGTCAACTGCCGCCATCCCTTGACTGGTGGCCGCAAACAGCACAACGCCAGCCAAAAAAAACATGAAACCTGCTTTCATACTTCCTCCTGTTATTTTTATTATCTTTTCGACGTGTAGTCGTAAAGACGGTTTGATCTTGTTAAGATACACCAAAAACCTGCTCAAGTGAGCACAAACAGAATTTTCGACCGAAATTTATTTACTCAAAAACAATATGCATTTTGATCATTCTATACCTATACGTGTTTTAAATATCAACTTATTTTTTTATAATTATATATAGAATATTTGATGTTTATGGGTATTCGAAGCGCTTTCTCTGACATCATTAACATAATGGGTATTTGCTGAGGTAAGATCCGGCATTTTATCTGGGCGAAAAACAACGCTGTGGTTTTACGCCTTAAAATCCTGCATAATAACCTGAATGTAACGAATCGATCCATATAAACGCGGAGGTGACACATGAGAATAGGTTTTGTCGGACTTGGCATTATGGGCAGTTCAATGGCTGAAAACCTGATAAAGGCAGGTTTTCAAGTGACGGTATGGAACAGGACGGCAGATAAATGTCGCTTGCTGGCAGAGAAAGGGGCGCGGGTGGCCGATTCACCCCGAGCGGTGGCAGAGTGCTCTGATGTCGTGATAGCTATGATGGCAAACCCTCGTGCCGTTGAGTCGGTTCGGGACGGAGAGGAAGGCATAATTGCCGGCTTGAAACCGGGGACGGGATATCTGGATATGTCGACCGTAGATGCTGAAACTTCGATAGAATCCGCCCGGCTAGCACATGAAAAAGGAGTGCTGTTTCTGGAAGCGCCGGTCTCCGGCAGCCGGCAACCTGCTGAGGCTGGAACCCTGATCATCATGGCGTCTGGAGACAGGGAGTTGTATGACAGGTCACTGCCTGCTCTGGAAAAGATGGGGAAGAAGGTCCTTTTTCTTGGCGATGTGGGGAATGCTGCCCGCATGAAACTGGCCAATAATCTGGTGATGTCCGGCATGTTGACGGCTTTGTGTGAAGGGATGGCATTAGCGTCCGGGAGTGGTCTTGATACGGCCCAATTTTTGGACGTCCTGGACTCCGGTGCCATTTCCAACCCGATGTTTCGCTTGAAAGGGCCTCAGATTGCCGCCAACAAGGAATTCCCAACAGCCTTTCCGCTCAAACATATGCAGAAAGACCTGCGACTGGCTCTCCGGTTGGCGGAAGAGGTCGGCCAGCCGCTCTTTGTGACGGCTGCAGTGAATGAACTGTACAAAAAAGCTCTGGCAGAAGGGTTTGGAGAGTTTGATTCTGCGGCTGTCAGCCGGATAATCAGAAAATAGGAGGGGCAAAACCAACCAGTCCTTGATTACTCATACAACCGTGCCAAAGAGTTTGCCGACGCCAGCGGTTAGCCCCATAGCGAGAGCCCCCCAGAAAGCGACACGAACTGCCCCCTTGGCAACAGGTGCGCCACCGGCGTATGCCGCGGTTGCCCCCAGTATGGCTAAAGTGGTCAGCGCAGTCGCAGATAAAATCTCAGTTATCCAGGCCGCAGGAGCGAGTAACACGGCTATGATAGGAATAATAGCCCCTACAACGAAAGAAATTGCAGAAGCAAGTGCCGCTTGAAACGGCCGCGCCCGGAGAACCTCCGTGATGCCGAGTTCGTCACGGGCGTGCGCCCCAAGTGCATCACTGGACATAAGTTTTTTTGCCACCAGGTGCGCTAACGGTTGGTCAAGCCCGCGGCTCACATAAATTGCAGCAAGTTCCGCAAGTTCGCTCTCCGGTTGATCCTGCAGTTCACGTTTTTCTCTTTCAATGTCAGCGTGTTCAGTATCTGCCTGCGATTGGACCGAGACATACTCACCGGCCGCCATGGACATGGCTCCAGCGACAAGACCGGCTATGCCGGTAAGCAGAATGCTACGTTGCTGTGCTCCGGAAACAGCGACTCCGACGACAAGGCTTGCGACTGAAATAGTCCCGTCATTAGCGCCAAGCACGGCTGCCCGAAGCCAGCCGATTTTCTCTGCGTTGTGGAATTCAATGTGTCCATGGCGCATTATAGAGCTCCCTTGTACCCTAACGGTCTGTTGCTGACTGGCCGAGATCAATGAAACTCACGCCAAACCAAACAGCCATATAAGACCTACCGCAACAAAGACCGACGGCAATAAATTAGCGACCGGCAGGCGCTTGATACCGATCAGGTCCAGAGCTATCGCTACAATCAGCAGGCCACCGACCGCATTCATTTCAACGATCACCGGTTCAGTCAACAGTGACTTGGCAGATTCTGCTGCTACAGTGATGCTTCCTTGGTACACGGCCACCGGCAGCGCCGAAAAGAGTACGCCGATCCCAAGCGTCGAGGCCAGTGCGATAGACGCCACGCCGTCCAGCGCTGCTTTTGCATAGAGAATCGTCGGCGTATCACTGAATCCATCCTGAAGCGAACCCATGATTGCCATGGCGCCGACACAGTATAATAAACTTGCTGCAACAAAACCTTCAGAGATATTGCCCGCGCCGGCAAAACGTTCTTGCAGCCATCTGCCAAACGCCTCCAGGCGTGCCTCGATCTGCAGAAGCTCTCCGAGAACCCCGCCGGCAATCAAGCTGCCGATCACGATCATTGGTTGCTTGCTTTTCAGGGCCAACTGAAGGCCGATAAGAAGCACCGTTAACCCCAGGCCAGCCATAACCGTCTGCCGTATCCTGGGCGGAATAAAGCGTCCGGCATAGCGCCCGATCAGAGCGCCTGTACAGATTCCGGCAACATTTACTAGAGTGCCTGTCAAGATCATCGTGCAATTTCCTCTGTAATATTTTACCATTTCGTTGCTACGATACGAGGTTAAGCGGGACATTTTTATCCGCGTGTTGTTGATTCAAACCAATTCCACGTCTGGCAGGTCATTTATATATCCCGTAAGCATTGCCGGCCTACTTCTCTGCCGAAGCTGTACCGGGGCGGGCGAGGGTAGCGAGCATGCGGCCAAGTCCACCGGCGCCGCTCTGCAGCCAGCCACCCTCGACCGGAAGAATCGCGCCGTTGACATAGCTCCCAAGATCAGAAGCAAGAAAGAGACAGGCGTTGCCGATATCCTCCGGGGAACCGAGACGGCGCAGCGGTACCGAGTCGCGTGCCGCATCACGTATGGCTGCGTTTGGTGCGAGGCGCTGCATCCCCTCAGTGCCGTCGATCGGGCCGGGAACGATCCCATTGACCCGCATCCCCTGAGCGCCCCACTCCAGAGCGAGACAGCGGGTGATCATCTCCACGCCGGCCTTGGCGGCACAGACGTGAGACTGGGCTTCCATCGGGATTGTCGCCTGCGGAGCGGAAATGTTGATCACTGCGGCGCCCGGTTTGAGCAGATAGGGGTAGGCAGCCTGCATAACGTTGAAGGTGCCGATCAGGTCGATGTCGATAACGGCTCGGAAGGCGTTGGCCGACATCTGCGTGAGGAGCGCCGGAAAGTTGCCGGCGGCTCCGGAGACAAGCACAGAGAAGGGGCCATAAGCCTCATGGACTGTGGCGAGTCCGCTTGCAAGCGCCGCCGGGTCGCGAACGTCGGCGCTAAAGCCCATCGCTTCAGCGCCGCAGGCGCGCAGGCTGGCAACGGTGTCGTCTACTTTCTGCTGCGAGCGGCTGGCGACGGCAACGCGGGCGGCGTGACGAGCAAAGAGTTCGGCGATGCCGCGGTTAATGCCGCTGGTGCCGCCGATAACGACGACGGTTTTGTCGGAAAAATCGAGAAAGTTTTTCATCTGGTGGCCGCCTTGTATCGGGGGAGTTTTAACGGCGAGGGAGAACAGCGGCGGTTTCAGACCGGCGCTCCTTCACGGTTATGGGTGGTCATGACTAATCGGCGGGAAAACTGATAGCGCAGCTCTTGGCAGTACATTTACAATAGACGATTGAGAAAGCCTCTGATCCGCTCGTTGTCATGCGCAATGCTGAAGAGCTCTTCTGGCGTACCCTGAGCCAGAAAACTACCCGACTCCATAAATATTACCCGGTCGGCAAGTTCCCGTGCGAAGCCCATATGATGAGTAACTATAATCATGGTCATACCTTCGTCCGCGAGGGTATGGATCGTATCAAAAACTTCACCGACCAGCTCCGGGTCAAGGGCCGAAGTCGGTTCGTCAAACAGCATCAGCTTGGGCCGCATGGCCAGGGCGCGCGCGATCGCCACTCGCTGCTTCTGCCCGCCGGAAAGGGTGGCGGGAAACACGTCGCGCTTATCGGATAAGCCAACTTTTTCGAGTATGTCAATGGCAATGGAGCGGGCTTCATCAGCTGTTTTGCGTTGTACAGTCAAGGGGCCTTCCATGACATTACCCAGTACAGTCATATGGGGAAAGAGATGGAAATGCTGGAACACCATGCCGATCTCCGCCCGCAGGGCGCTGATTGCCTGGGGCCGGTCTGGATGGCGTTTGCCGTTGCGCAGAACATAGCCTACTTCGCGACCTTCAAAATTGATGGTTCCCTCTTCAATTTCTTCCAGCATGTTGATCGAACGGAGCAGGGTGGATTTACCTGAACCGGAGGGGCCGATAATTACCAGTTTTTCACCGGAAGCAACGGTGAGATTGACTCCATTTACCGCCGTCAGATCTTTGAAGCGTTTGGTGATATTCTTCAGTTCCAGAAGTGGTTGGTTAGCGATGCTCATAAATCCCCGCCCGGTATTCTATCTTTTCAAAGATGAAAGTGAAAATGGTCGTCAGCAGCAGATAGATCACCGCTGCCAGGGCCAGTGCCGTAATGTTGAAATAGGTGTTAAAGAGTTGATCGGCTGCGCGCATCAGCTCAACCATGGCGATGGTCGAAACAAGGGCGGTATCCTTGATCAGCGCGATAAACTCGTTTCCAATCGGCGGCATCAGGCGTTTATACGTTTGGGGAATAATTATCCGCCTCATGGCCTGACCGTAGCTCATGCCGATGGCCTTGGCCGCTTCCATCTGGCCGTGATCAATGCTCTGGATTGCGCCGCGGATTATTTCACCCAGATAGGCCGAGTAGTTCAGGCCGAGGCCGAGCACTGCTGCAGCCAACGGCGACATGGTAATGCCGAGTGAGGGGAGGCCGTAATAGATAAAAAACAGTTGCAGAAGCAACGGGGTGCCGCGGAAGAACCAGATGATGAGCCAGCACAATCCTGAAATCGGCCGCAAGGTGCTGATGCGTCCCAGTGCGACGAGCAGGCCGCCCAATGGTGAAACCAGCATGGTGCAGAGTACCAGCAGCAGCGTTGTGAGGGCGCCTTTGGCCAATGACGGCAGGAAACGGATTGTATCGGACAGAACCGTGTGCCAGGCGGGTTTGGCCTGCTCTTTCAAGGCAGCGACAAAGTTGCGGGCCTCGCTGTTGTCGGGGAAAAGAGTCAGAACTTCCTGACAATCAGCAATTGCCTTGTCCGGAGCTTTTTGCGAGGCATGGATACGGGCAGCCTGCATACGACTTGAGACGAAAGCGCCGGCATCTTCACCGGGTGCAGGCGTCGGAACCTTTTTGAGCAGAGCCAGGGCGCCGTCTAGGTCTCCCTGGGCCATCAAGTCGCTGGATTGCCTGAAGAGATGGTCATAATCCACGGCTCCCAGGCAGTTCCCGGTCATCATCCACAAAAAAAGCAGGGCCAGTAAGACCCTGCCGATATTATATCTCATTGAAACCTTCACAGACTAAAATTTCTTGGGGTTGGTCAGGTCTTCTGCAAACCATTTACGTGATATTTTGGCCATGGCGCCATCTTTTACCATCTTGTCCAGAGTTTTCTGGACTTTGCTGCGCAGGTCATTGTCACTCTTGCGGAATGCGACACCAAACGGTTCTTTGCTGATCATGCCGGGAAGAATCCTGAATTTGCCGGGACGTTTGGCAATCATGTCACGGCCGGTGACATTGTCCACGACCACCACATTAATACGGCCAGCTTCAAGATCAAGCAGAGCTTTCGGATAGTCTTCATATTCCTTCAGTTCGGTTGGTGCGTTGGCCAGTTTTTTGACCGCTTCAATCCCAGATGAACCTTTCTGGGTGCCGGCTTTAAAATTTTTCAGATCCTTGAGGGATTTAAAACGCTTGTCCGTAAAATTTACGATAGCGATCTGGCCGTCCATGATATAGGGCTTGCTGAAAGCGACCTGTTTGGCGCGTTCTGCGGTGATCGTCATGCCGTTCCAGATGCAGTCGAATTTTTTGGCATCCAGGGAGTGGATTACGCCGTCCCAGGCGGTTGGCTGCCACTCGATTTTGATACCAAGGCGTTTTCCAACTTCCTCGGCGGCATCAATGTCAAAGCCGACGAGTTTGCCGTCGGCCTGACGGTAACCCATCGGGGGAAAGGAGTCATCCAGACCGATGACAAGTTTTCCATCTTTTTTAACCTTGTTCCAGGAACCGTCGCCAGCAAAGGCCGTTACGGCAATCAGTGACAGTATGAGGAACGACAATATTACCGAAAGTTTTTTCACGATTTCCATCTCCTGAAATAATTATTTGACAAACCGGCGGGATTATTCCAGAAAAGGTCAAACCCGTCAAGGCATGAATTCCACTTTGATCCTGAGGTGAAGACGTACTACTCGGCGAGCAGTGCCCGGTCGTTTTCAAAACCGTGATGGCGAAGTTCATGGAATTTTTCGATCAGTTTCTCAACTGTCAGTTCTTTCTTCTCGTCGCCCGATACATCAAAAATGATCTCCCCCCGGTCCATCATCAGCAGGCGGTTGCCATACTCGATGGCATGGTTCATGTTGTGGGTGATCATCATGGACGTCAGTTTGTATTCCCTGATGAATTTGTCCGTCAATTCCAGAACAATCTCGGCATTTTTTGGGTCAAGCGCAGCGGTATGCTCATCAAGCATGATCAGTGCAGGTTTGGATAATACCATCATCAGCAGGGTCAGGGCCTGACGCTGTCCCCCTGAAAACATGAGCAGGTTTTCCTTCATGCGATGCTCAAGTCCCATCTTCAGCTGAAGCAGTTCTGTGCGGAAGTACTCTTTCATCTTGCTGGTAAGACTTCGCTTGAGCCACTTGAAGCCTTTGCGATAGGTAATCATCATGTTGTCTTCCAGGCTCATGTTTGAAGCGGTCCCAAGCAGCGGGTTCTGAAAGATCCGGCCGATGTAGCGGGCCCGTTTGTATTCCGGTTCGCGGGTTATGTTGCGGCCGCCGGCATGGATTGTACCGGTTGTCGGGGGTATCGTACCGGCAATCAGGTTGAAGAGGGTCGATTTCCCGGCCCCGTTACTGCCGATAATGGTAATGAAATCACCTTCCCTGACATTCAGGTTTATGTCGCGCAACGCCTGATTTTCATTCACGGTACCTTGATTAAAGGTGACGGAAACATTTTTTATCACTATCATTTTTGCACCCGTACCCTGAAAGCCGCCATTTTGAGTTTCCTGGACTGGGTCAGAATCAGCAGGATGATAATCAGGAGCCCTTTGATCAGATTCAGGTCACTGGGGGTCATCTTGATAATATAGCCATAGTAACGTCCCAGATACATGACTGCATGGAACAGAACAGAACCTGCCAGTGCGCAGAACGTCAGGACGCCGATGCGGTTGCTTTTCATGATAAGAAACTCGCCGATCATGACCGAGGCCAGGCCGGAGATAATAATTCCCTGGCCGAGTCCCACATCGGCAAACCCGAGGTACTGGGCCGCAAAGGCTCCTGACACGGCCACCAGTCCGTTCGACAGTCCGAGGCCGATAGTTTTCAAGGTCTTCGGGTTTATGCCTTGGGAGATAACCATCTGCTCGTTGTTGCCCATAGCCCCAATGGTCATACCGAGGTCGGTACGGAAAAAGAGGTCGATCAGCAACTTGATCGTGATAGATACAACGACGAAAAAGAGCAGCAGAATGTAATCGTCCGGGATGATGCCTGACAGACGGTTGGAAACATCCGACAGGAGAGTATCCTGGTCAAGAACCGGGACATTGGCGCGATTGCCGAGGATACGGATATTAATCGAGTACAGCATGGTCATGGTCAGAATGCCGGCAAGCAGATTCGGAACTTTGAGATGGTTGTGAATCAGCGCCGTGACAACTCCGGCAAGTACACCGCCGATAAAGGCGATTAACAGTGCCAGCCAGCCGTTCATGCCGAGCAGAAGCCCCTGAACCATCAGTGCAGCTCCGAGCGGAAATGAGCCATCCACCGTCAAGTCGGGGAAGTCGAGCACCCTGAAAGTGATGAATACCCCCAGAACCATAATTCCATAGATCAACCCTTCAACCAGAATACCTTCAATCATAGCAAAACCGTTTCAACCTTCCAAAATGGAGAAATTGCCCGGCACTCGTCAGAGCACCGGGCATCAGAGTACTATTTTTTGTGTAGTTTCCCGTTTTCTATAACCCTGTCGGCGCTTTTGATAATATCTTTCGGGATCGTCAGGCCGAGCTTTTTGGCGACATCCACGTTGACCAGCAGATCAACATCAGTCGCCTTGGTCATAAAGCGGGTCGGAATCTGTCCCGGTTTTTTGCCTTTCAAGATTTCTCCGATCAATTTTCCGGTAGTCCTGCCCATTTTGTAATAATCAAATCCCCAGGCGGCCAAGATCGGGTATTTTTCTGCAGAACTGGGATCTGCCGACATGATCGGAATCCTGTTTTTGGATGCTACGTCAGCGATGGAGCCCAAGGCTGAAACCACGGTGTTGTCGGTACTGATATAGAGTGCATCCACGCGTCTGATAATTGCCTGAACCGCCTGCTTTACCTCGGACGAGGTGGAAACGGTTGTTTCCACATATTCAATCCCTAACTCTTTACAGGCCTGTTTAACGACACCTGCCAGTACGACAGCATTTTCTTCTGAACTTGTGTAGATATGGCCGAGACGTTTAATCTTTTTTATCTTGAGCAACAGTTCGATCTGCTGTTTGACCGGAGTCATGTCGGATACGCCGGTAACCGGTTTTGAGGAGCCTTTCAGTGACGGGACCAGGCCTGCTTTGACCGGATCGGTCACGGCCGAGAAGACAATCGGGATCCCTTTCAGGGTGTTGACCAGTGACTGGGAGGTCGGTGTGGCAATGCCGACGGCCAGAGTCACATTTTCCGACTGAAATTTGTTGGCGATCGAGGCGGAGGTGCTGATATTTCCATTGGCGTTTTGCAGGTCATATGTGGCTTTGATTTTCTCGGCAGCCAGTTCATCCTGAATACCCTTTTCAACAGCATCAAGAGCCGGATGAGAGACAACTTTTGAAATTCCGATGAGGACCGCGTGGGAAGGGGCGGCGGCAAAAGCCGACAGAGCCGGTGCAACGGCAATCAATGACAACGCAAGCACTACCTGCAATAATTTTTTCACCTGAAACCTCCTGAATAATATGACCGGCGCACTGTTTATAAACCGGCTATGACAAAAACGTCGGTACGTTATCATTCGATCGGCGCTATCGTCAACGGGGTTTTTTTATCCAAACACTCGGAAATTTACACAGGCAGGCATAATTATCTGAATTGATGCCGGTTTTTGCCAAGTGTTACCTCCATAAAATGATGTGTAGATTTACTCGCCGCACCGCTTAACCACAATCAGGAGCATCTTGGAATCTATACCATTGAATGACGACGTATATGTGGTAGCATGGAGCTAAATAACAACAGATGGAACGAGATCATGACCCGCTACGCAATCGGTGACATACATGGTGGTAGCAAAACTTTTCAGGCGCTCCTCGGTCGTTTGAATCTAAAGCCCGGCGACCGGTTGCATCTGTTGGGGGATTATATTGATCGTGGCCCCGACAGCAGGGGAGTGCTGGACACAATGATGCGTCTCATGGCGGTAGGGTATGATGTGTGCCCGGTACGGGGAAATCATGAAGATATGCTGCTACAGTCGGTAAGCGGTACTAATGATTACTGGATGGAGGGGTGGGGGATTGAGACCTTGAAAAGCTTCGGTGCAACATCTCTGGATGAACTGCCGGACGTTTATCTCAATCTTCTTGATCAGATGCCGTATATACGATCGGACGAAAATTTTGTTTTTGTTCATGCGGGACTGGATATGACAGTGGCTGATCCCCCGACGGAAAGTACTCCCTTTGCAATGGTCTGGGGAGAAAACAGCCCGTTCGGCAGGGATAGGCTGGAGGGGCGAACCCTTGTAACCGGCCATAAAATCCGTCCGCTCCCGTTGATTGAGGCATCGCTTCTCACGAACAACTTTCAACTCGACAATGGAGCGTTCACCGCCATGCAGCCAAACTTCGGGAATCTGGTAGCCGTGAATCTGGATACCATGGAGTTGTATATTCAGCGCTGGTGTGATTGATCGCGAGCAGAGACGTTATCAGTGAGTCTTTTTATTGTCGCTTTTGATCAGTACAAACAGCAGGTAGGACACGACACAAAGGTTAATGACAAGTATGGTTACTCTTGGCCAGGTTGCTCTGCGGACGACTTCAAAAATCTCGATCGGGATATACATGCCACCGGTCAACACTCCGAACCACTCTGCCCAGGACTTTCTCAGCCAGAGGCCGGCAGCTTCAACCATGCGCACGACAAAGTATATCGCCGCTGCCACTGCGATGCTCCAGAGTTTTGTGTCGCTTATATGTTCCGTCAGATCGAGAAAAATACGCGGATAATGGCTGGCGGGGTTTAAGTCCAGGTGTTCGACCAACCGCATGGCTGCTTCGTGAATGTCTTTGTGAATGAAGGTCAGCAGTTCAAAGCCGACTAAAAGGACCAGTAACCCTTTAGCGCCTTCAAAAAATGCGATGACGTGCAGTCCCCGCGCATGCAGATTGCTGGAGGAACGCTTTTTGTGCGTGTGGGTACGCTTCATTTTTGGAATCCATCCTTTCTTATCTTTTGCAGGTACCGGTGGTGCAGCTATGCCTCTTCGGCAGAAAAGGACGTATGCGGGCAAATCCCTTGTACAGAAGACGTGCGACAGGATGTACCATCGGCAGGGTTATGACGGTACCCAGCAGGCCATACAGCGTCGATGCAGGGAACGCCTGCCAGATAGCCCAGAACGCTTCCACGCCCCGATATATCCCGCCACTCTGGTCGATGGCATGCAGTTCATACATGAAGGCATCCAGGGTGATATGATAGGGGGCAGGGTCGAAGCCGGGGGCACTGATGTCTACTCCCAGAAGCTTGCCGCCATGATCCTGGCGCAGATAGTGTTCTATCTCTCTGGCGCAGACGGAACAGGATCCATCATAGAAGACGTCGAGTGGGAAGTGCGGTTTTGTTAGCATGGGCGATGTCCAATAGTGTGACAAATACAAATGTAGTTCAGGGTTATCTTGTTTCGAAACAGTCTGATATGTCAACAACAGATCACCGTCGATCACTGTTTTTGTGTAAAGCAGCCGTAGTTCCGCTATTACTGCTGCCGCTGCCGGTCATATCACAGTCACCAAGAACGCGCTGGTTTCATGCAACAAAGGAGCTGGTTTTACGTATGCGACATTGTAATGAATCACCGCCGGGGCAACTGCTTCTGGCTATCCGGCAGTTCAATGCCGGTCAATGGTATGAGTGCCATGAAACATTGGAAGATCTGTGGATTGGCGAAGGTGGAGAGGTGCGCGAATTCTTCCAGGGGACCCTTCAGGTTGCGGTGGCCCTGCTTCACTGGCGTAACGGAAACTACGGCGGAGCGATCAGCGTCCTCACGAGCGGGGTACAGCACTTGAGCCACGTTTCTGATGTATGCATGTGGGTGGATGTAGCCGGACTCATAGCGGATGCCAACCGGGTGCGCGAGGCCCTGGAAGATCTTGGCAGCGAACGGATGAATGAGCTGGATCCATCATATATCCCTCGGCTGCGGACGGTTTCGCAATGATCCAACTGGCCGTGAAGTGTAACACTAATGCACATAAGCAAGTGTGTCCGTAAGTGGTTTTTTGTCAGTTTGGGTTTATACTCCTTTTAACTGATCGCTGCTGCGGAGAATCCCGGGACGTGCAGAGCCAACAAAGCGACCATACCCATGAGCCCGGGATGCAACTCTGAGTAAAAGGGAGGAACCATAACATGAGCTTTTCAGATAAACACGCGCTGATAATCGGGGGCAGCAGCGGCATGGGGCTTGAAACGGCCCGGTTGCTGGTTAAGGCAGGGGCTGTGGTGACGCTGGTCGCCAAACACCGGGATAAGTTGGAGAAAGCCCGTAAATCGTTCGCCATTCCTGACAAGGTGCAGATCTTTCAGTGTGACCTTACGAAATGGGACGAAGTGGACAGGCTGATTCTCTCGGTGCGAGATGAGATAAAGGATGTGAAACTTCTTGTCAACGCGGCGGGAGTATTCTCTCCCAAGTCTTTTTTGGAACATACGCGCGAAGATTATGATGCCTATATGGATCTTAACAAGGCGACCTTTTTTGTGACCCAGCAAGTGGCAAAAAATATGGCTGCAAGCGGTGGTGGAGTGATGGTCAACATCGGCTCCATGTGGGCGCACCAGGCAATTAAGGCGACGCCATCTTCGGCCTATTCCATGGCCAAAGCAGGCCTGCACTCTTTAACTCAGCATCTGGCAATGGAACTGGCGGGTTCCGGCATACGGGTTAACAGCGTGGCTCCCGCCGTGGTGGAAACGCCAATCTACGGCGCTTTTATCAAGCCCGACGAGATTCACGAGACCCTCCAGGCTTTCAACGATTTCCATCCGATCGGTCGGATCGGAATGCCTGGCGATGTGGCGGCGGTGATCATGTTTCTGCTCTCGGACGAAGCACGGTGGGTAACGGGAGCGGTCTGGGACGTGGACGGCGGGGTGATGGCCGGGCGTAATCAATAGCCGGTAAAACGTTACATTGCCTCATTTAGAAAATATCAGTGGTGGCAACAGAAGTGACGGTTAAAGAACTCTACAAACAACACCGTCCCCCTGTTGCCACCGTTTGCAACAGTCCGCTAAAAATTTATCAGCCACGACTGTCTTTTGTGTGAGACAAGACCCCTTCGGCAACCTGACCTCATGGTCTGCAAGATGATCGGCAACAGAGCAGAGCCACGGTTGGCGCTCTGATTATCCTTATTCTTTCAAAGCCACATGATTCGCGTTGCAGGTACAGCCTTTGTGGCCGGTTCTACCGGAAGACCCGCCTCAAGATAGGCATCGAATCCACCGACCAGTTTATGGACATCATTCCAGCCACGCTTCATCAGCATCTCTGCCGCCTGGGTGCTGGATTCTTCTCCCGGGCAATCTGCAAAGACCACTATCGGCCGGTCGTGAGGTATATTCGTCAGGTGTTGTTCAAGCATGTCATTTTCTATCCGCAACGCTCCTCGAGCCTTGAACAGGCTCCAGTCGTGTTTGTGATGATGACGGAGTTCAACAAACTGAACGGGATCACCATGGTGAATAAGATCCTTCACCGCTTCGGCGGAAACATCAAATCCTTTCAGCATCGTACTCATCCCCTTTCCTCTGAAATACCAATCAGGGCAACGCCCCTTTCAGTTCTGATTATACCATATCACAGTACATTACTGAAAGTTGAACGCGTCATTCCGGGTTGAAGAGATTTCAGAGCATGGATTGATATCCACCTTCAAGGAGATATACTTACCCCGGAGGTGTAAAAAATGCATTTCAGAGGAGGCTCTGTATGGATTTGAAGCTTGGCGGTAAAAAAGCCTTTATTTCCGGCTCGACGGCGGGGATCGGTCTGGCGACGGCCATCTCTCTGGCGCGGGAAGGAGCGCAGGTGGTCATCAACGGCCGCGGTGACGATACGGTTGCGACCGCCTTGGAACATATAAAAAGCATGGTGCCGAACGCCGCAGTGGAGGGATTCAGCGGCGACCTGTCACGAAGCGATGCAGCCGAGAGGCTGTTGCACAGGTTGCCTGATGTGGATATTCTGGTGAATAACCTGGGTATTTATGAACCCAAGCCGTTTGAAGAAATTTCCGATGAAGAGTGGAGGCGCTTTTTCGAGGTCAATGTGTTGAGTGCCGTACGTCTTGCCCGAGCCTGGCTGCCGGGAATGAAGGAGCGCAACTGGGGACGGATCGTGTTCCTCAGCAGCGAAAGCGGCATCCAGATCCCTGCGGAAATGATTCATTACGGCATGACGAAAACCGCTCTGCTGGCGGTTTCACGCGGGATTGCCGAGATATGTACCGGCACCGGCGTGACCTCCAACGCAATCCTGCCCGGACCGACCCGCACCGCCGGCGTGGAGGATTTTGTCTCAAAGCTGAGCGAGGGCAAGCCTTTTGCCGAGTTTGAAAAGGAGTTTATCCGCTCCATACGCCCCAGTTCGTTACTGCAGCGTTTCGCCACTCCTGAAGAGGTGGCCAACCTTATTACCTATGTGTGCAGCCCGCTGTCATCGGCTACCAACGGAGCAGCCCTGCGGGTGGACGGTGGCGTTGTGCGGGCCTGTTTCTAGGACAATGATCGGTGTTTACATGGAGAATTGTTGCCACAATGATTTTATATGGGGTATTCATCCGGAGCTCATTGTTTTGATGCAAGGGTCCTCACCACATACGGGTAAATCATGTCGGTAATTATCCGGTATCCCGCTGCAACGGGATGAATGCCATCGTCCTGGTTGAGGGCAGGGTTGCCGGCTACTCCCTGGAGAAAGAAAGGGATCAGCAGCAGGCCGTGCTTTTTCGCTACCGTCGGATAGTTGGCGGCAAATGCAGACGTGTACTCCTGCCCCATGTTGCTGACCATGCGCATGCCGGCCAGAATCACCGTGACGTGGTTTTTTTTGAGGATGTGAACGGTTTCATCGATGTTTTTTTCCGTCACCTGTGGGTCAATACCGCGCAGGCCGTCATTAGCTCCGGTTTCCAGGATGACAATGTCGGGCTTGAGTTTGAGCACCCAGGCAATCCGCGAGAGTGTGCCGCTGCTTGTCTCACCGCTGATTCCGGCATTTACGACCCGCCAGTTGAAACCCGCTGCCTGCAGTTTTTTTTCCAGTTGGGCCGGGTAAGCATCGGTTTCGTTGACACCATAGCCGGCAGTGAGGCTGTCGCCAACGGCGACAATGGTACCTGCGACAGCGGATTGCGGCTGTTTGGCCGGTGGCGGCGGTGTGGTTTTTTCACAGCCGCCGAACAGGCATCCCAATACTACAAGGGCGGATAACCGCGCAGTCTTTACCATCATTCTCTCCCGTACAAAAAAAGTAGATCTGGATTATTCATCCGCTTGTTCCCGCAGAAACAGTGCCGGTTTTACCCGCAGAATCGAGAACGAGGCTCCGAGTCCGACGGCAATGGTGAATAGTATGGTGGCCAGGGCCATCAAGAGGCTGATGCCGGCGAATGGCTGATAGCTCACGTCGAGCGCGAAACGGCAGATGGCCCAGGCGCCTGTCTGGGCAAGAAGAAGGGCGCTCACGGCGCTTACAAGGCCGAGACACAGGTTCTCTGTGGCAAAAACCGCCAGTACGAACCGGCTCCGGGCACCGAGGATTGTGAAATAGACCGCTTCTTGAATGCGGGCGTACCGTGTGGCAAAAACAGAACTGATGATGATCAGGGCACCAGCTATGACACTGATAAAGGTGAAAAAGCGGATAATTGTCGAGAGTTTTTCCATGATCCTGGCGAAGATTTTTACCGTTTCCGTCAGGTTAATGACCGTCACGTTCGGGAAGCGTGCGATGAGCCGGTTCTGGAGCGGGGCGATCTGTTCCGGGGCTACGCGAACAGCGGCGAACAGGGTTTGGGGGGCGTCATTAAGAACCTTATCCGGAAAGACGAAGTAAAAGAAGGGCTGCAGTACCTCCCGGGTACTTGTACGGATACTTGCAATCCGCGCATCCATCGGAATGCCCTGGATACGGAACGTGATATGATCGCCAATGTGCATGTCCCGCATCTTCAGAACCGTGTCCAGGACCGATACCTGCGGTCCGGTCCAATCCTTTCGGAAAAGCCCGCTCCCCGAAACAATCCGTTCATCATCCAGAAGTTGATCCCGGTAGGTCAGGTTGAACTCCCGGGCCAGGTTGTCTCCCCGCCTCAGGCGTTCTTTCTCCTGATCAACCGGAATACCGTTGACGGCGATAACAGAGCCCCGGACGACCGGATAAAAGGTCGTGTTGATACCGAGCGCTGTGGCGAAGGCACCTTTCTGTGCCGGCTGGATGTCGATGAAGAAGAGATTCGGCGACTTCGGAGGATAGGATTGGATAAAGGTCGTATCAAGGTTTCTCTCCACGAGTGTTATGGAAAAGATCACAGCCAGGGAAGCGGTCAGGGTTACAAGTGTTGACCTGGTGGCATTGCCGGGACGGAAGAGCCCTTTCAGCGCCTGGCGCAGGATCAGGTTTCCCGGGTGCCGGTTTTTCATGAAGTGCATGGTTCCCTCAGCACAGAGCAGGGACACAAGAATGAGCAGACAGGTGCCAAGGACAAAATACAGCCCGGTCTTCATATCCCGTACCCGCCAGAGCACCATGGCGAGCAAAAAACACACGGCGGCGCCGATAGTGAGCCAGGTTGGGCGGTTGCGGGCGGTGCGCTGTTCGACTTTGCCGAAAATGGCCCGGGGCTTCAGCTCCCTGAGCCGGTAGATTGGCAGGAAAGTGAAAAGGAAGACGACGATGATGCCAAGGAACAGCCCTTCGGCAACCGCACTTCCCGAAATGCCCAGCTTGACCGCGGCGGGGAGAAACCCTCGGAACAGGCTCAGGAGAAACGACTGCAACAGGAAACTTGCGGCAAGGCCGCAGAGCGTCCCGGCCAGGCCGAGGGCAAAGGTCAGCGCGAAATAATGCCTGAAGATGAACCGGCTTCCGGCCCCGACAGTTTTCATGATGGCGATGGTCCGCTCCTGCTCCTGCAAAAGGGCGGTCAGGGTGCTCTGGATGCCGATCCCCGCCAGAAGCAGGGTGAAGATGCCGATAAGATCAAGAAAGAAGAGCAGATTGTCGAAGAAACGTTTGACCCCGGAAGCGGCTGTCCGGTAAGTTTCGACCCGTTCCCGGTCTTTCGTTGCCGCATGGCTCAACTCTGCGGCAACGCGGTCGATGTCCTGCTGGTTACGAACCTTGACGAGGATGGTGTAATGCACTCTGCTCCCTGTTCCGACAAGTTCCAGGGAAGCGAGATCCGCAGCGGAGATAAAAATGCGCGGCCCGAGGGCAAAAAGGTTCACCGGCCGGTCGGGTTCAGCCACCACTATATCCCGGATGGTCAGGGTGGCGCTGCCTATCCTGAGCCTGTCCCCCACGTGCAGATGCAAGCGGTCAAGAAGCTGTCGTTCGACAATTACGCCTCCCGCAGTGAGCACTTCCCCGAACGGCCGACCTGAAGCCAGCGTTACAGCACCGTAGAACGGATAGCCCTTTTCGACAACTTTCAGGTCGCTCAGCAGAGACTCTTTGTTGTCTATTGTCCGCACCACCGAGTAAAAATCGTACACGCGGGCAGTTTCGATTTCTTTGTGCCGTTCTCGTTCGGCAACAGCCTGGGTGAGGGATGACGAGAACGGGGAATGGGACGAGATGATGATGTCGGCGGAATGCAGCACGCGGGCATCCCGCAGGAGTGATGAGTGGACGCTCCGGCTGAAACTGCCCAGGGTTACGAGCGTAACGACAGAAAGGGCGACGCAGAGTACGAAGACGGTTGACTGGCGCAGAGAACCGTGGATCTGCCGGAGGAGGAGACGGGGGCTATACATGGCCGGAGTTTGCGACGATCCTCCCGTCACGGAGGGTGACCACCCGATCTGCCGTTTGCGCGATCTCCAGGCTGTGGGTAACAAGAATCATGGTCATCCGGTGTTCGCGGTGCAATTCAAGAAGCAGTTCCAGGACAGATTTGCCGTTTGCCATGTCAAGATTGCCGGTCGGTTCATCGGCAAAGAGGATGTGTGGTTCGTTAATCAACGCCCGGCAGATGGCGCAGCGCTGCTTTTCACCGCCGGAGAGCTGATGGGGAAAGCTGGTTGCCCGGCCGGAAAGTCCGACCCGCTCAAGAAGGTGATCCGCTTTTTCCCTGGCTCGCATGTCCCCGCGCAGCTCGGCGGGAAACATCACATTTTCGCGTGCCGTGAGAGACGGGATCAGGTGGAACGACTGAAAGACGAAGCCGAAGACGACATTTCTGATTGGCGCCAGATCATCTTCCGTGAGATCGGTGATATCCCGCTCACCGAGCAGTACTCTGCCCGTTTCGGGGCGGTCGAGACCTGAAAGGATCGAGAGGAGTGTCGATTTGCCGCTGCCGCTTTCACCTTTGATGACAAGGAATTCACCCTCTGCAACGCTAAGGGAAATGTTGTCGAGGACCGTCATTGTTCGGCCGTCAATCATATATGTTTTTGAAATGGAGCGGGTTTCTATGGCGGGCATGAATACTCCGGTAGCCAGTTCTGTAGAATGCCGGACTGATTTGTCCGGCCTTTTTTAAATTTTTATCTACTTCCGGGTGGCTTCAGCCCGGATTGCTTGTGCCAGATCGGCGCTCACGGCGAGGAGTGCCCGTCCGTAGGCCGCCACCAGGGAATCGTAGTCTGTGGTTCCTGCTTCCACAGGCTCACGTATCAACGAATGCCCCGTTTTCAGGGTACCGCCTCCGGTACGGCGCAGGGACCAGGCGGCTTCGACAGTGACGGCCTCTCCCGGAGTCGCTTCGAAACGCTGGATATCCAGCAAAATCCGGTAATCCGCATTGGTGCCGGTATGCTGGAGATAAGACGAAACGTGCTCTGAGCCGAGGAGACGTCTCAGGTCTTCTGCGATGAGCCGGGGAATCCCGCTCTTGAGTGGCTCGGCCCAGCGGTATGATTCCAGAATGTCCACCCGATTGGCGGCAACGCGCATCACAAGCTGCGGCCGGTCCACCACCTCGGGAAGCGTCACCGGCCCGACGACTATCGTTGGAGCGGCCGCCGTCGCCGGGGCAGACGTCTTGACCTGTGTGCCGGGCACAAGGGTGTAGAAGGTTACCCGTGGTGATCTGCTGCAACCGGTTAACACCGAGGCCAGACAGACGGCCAGCATTCCGGTCCTGATAAACGGGAAAAGTGCCGTTACTTCCAACTTACTGATAGCAACACTATGTTTCATTATTTTTCCTCCCGTTTACCGCGAATCAGGGATTCCGGGTGCTGCTCCAGGTAATCACTCAATACCCGCAGCGACTGAGCCGCTCGCGACACTTCCCGCATTGTATCGCGCAAGTCCAGCACTGCCGGTGCATCGCTGGAAAGAACCTGATTTGCGCCGCCCAGA
Organism: Pseudomonadota bacterium; assembly: GCA_019352135.1. Lineage (GTDB taxonomy): Bacteria > Desulfobacterota > Desulfuromonadia > Geobacterales > Pseudopelobacteraceae > JACRCG01. The sequence continues at coordinate 3,110 of JABBNX010000028.1, read as the reverse complement.
GTCTTGCGTGTCTCTCTGAGCGTAGTGCGCACATCTTTCAGAGATTCTCGTGCCTCCAAAAGCACTGAACGTGTTTCCGGGAGCACCGAGGTGTCTATATTATTTATCAGTTTTTCGGCGCTCTTCAGAGTAGCATCAAGGGAACGTATTGATTTACCTGCATCGCCGGCAAGTTCTTCCAACGGCATCTTTTCAATTTTCTGGACAATATGCATCAGTTTCTTTTGCAACTGGCTCATGGAACCGGGAACGGTGGGAAAACCGGGCGGACTTGTGCTCCAGTCAATTTTCGAAGGTTTTGCCGCAGGGAAGAAATCCAGCGCGACATACAGTTGTCCGGTCAACAGGTTCCCGCTTTTAATCTCTGCCCGTAAACCATGCGCGACAAGCGCAGTGAGGAGAGACCGGGAATCCGGGGGCTTAATCTGCTGCAACGTATGGTGGTGCTGCGGATGCAGCCGATCCGGATAAAACTGTATCTCAACCGGGATGGAAAGTCCCGAGTTCCTTGAGTCCAGCGCCACGTCGATCTTTGTCACTTCGCCCACGGTCACCCCCTGGAGATCAACCGGCGCTCCGACGGAAAGGCCGCGCACCGATTCCTTGAACACGAGGAGGTAGGGCTCGACCCTTTCTGCGTGCTTCAGCGCCTCATCTCTGGTGCTGAATAGAGGAAAAACGCTATTGGGGGCGGCCGGTTGCGCGTCAGCCTGGTCCTGTGGTGTCTGGAAGGCAATACCTCCCAGAAGAATTGAAACCATGGATTCCGTGTTGATCTTTACGCCGTTAGAGTTGAGGGTCAGGTCAATGCCGCTTGCGTGCCAGAAAATGGAACTGGTCTTGACATACTGGTCGAACGGGGCGCGGATGAAAGCCTTTATGGTGACCCCTTTACCGTCCCGATCCAGCTCGGTGCTGATAACCTGTCCCACCTGCATGCGACGGAATAAAATTGGCGAAGAGGTGTCGAGCGAGCCGACATCGGCAGCGTGGAGGATAAACAGGCGCCCCGGTATGTCCATCGAGACCGCTGGCGGCGTTTCAAGACCGATGAATTCATCCCGGCTTTCCTTCGAGGTGCCGGCGTCGACGCCGATGTAGGATCCACCGACCAGCGTGCCGAGCCCGGAAACAGTCCCGCCCGATATCCGGGCGCGTACCACCCAGAAGCGCGTGTCTTTAACCAGGAGTCCTTTGGCATCCTTCGTGAGTTCGGCGGTTACGACCACGTGAGAACGGTCCTTGGCGATGGCAAGCCCCTTTACTTCGCCGATCTGCACATCCTTGTACTTGATCTTGGTTTTACCCGCCTCCATTCCTTCGCCGGTCTTGAAGGTGATGGTGATGGTCTCCCCACGATCCACAAAAAACTTGACCGCGAGCGAAAGGCCGATAAGCGCTGCGACGATCGGGATGATCCAGACCAATTGAATCGAGAAGCGTCGCTTTGGTTCACTGACAGCGTCGGGAATATTGGAGAGGTCAGGCTTTTGAGACGTATCAGTCATGAATTTCTCTCTTTCTGAAAAGGGTCCCAGATCAGGCGTGGGTCGAATTGCATGGACGCGAACATGGTCAGTACTACAACAGCGCCAAAAGCAAGCGCACCGGGCCCAGCCTTTACCGTGGCGATGTTTCCAAGTCTCACCAGTGCGGCCAGGAGTGTTACCACATAGATGTCCAACATCGACCAGCGGCCGACAAACTCTACCATCCGGTAGAGCTGGGTACGCTGTCTGGGGCGCCATTTGGACCGGCGCTGCACCGAAACAAGCAGCATGGTGAGTGAGATCAGTTTAAGCAGCGGAATCGTAACGCTGGCAATGAACACGACAACGGCAATCGCGTAGGAGCCTGTATTCCATAGCTGGATCACGCCACTCATGATGGTGTCCCTGCGGTAACTGAAGAGTGAACCGGTCTCCATTATCGTCAGGAGGTTCGCGGGGATATAGAGGATATAGGCGGCTAGCAGTAGTGCCCAGCAACGTGCCACGCTGCCGGGCTTGCGGAAATGCAGGGAGGCGCCGCAGCGGGGGCAGTGAGCCTGAGCCGACTCCGGTCCCCGCCTGGATACAAGGTTGCAGACATGACAGGAGCAAAGACCCTGTCCGGCGGCGTTGGGTGTCAGTTCTGTCACGAGCCCACCTCGGTATCCGGTTTTTTGTCCAGGCGTGCCCAGACATCACGGGCACTGAACGATGCAGCTGCGGCGGCGAGCATCAGGGTCAGAATCCCGAAAGACCAAAGAGCAATGCCGGGAATGACTTTGAACGAGCTGGTAAGTTTCACCAGCGAAACCAGTACACCGAGCATGAACACCTCGACCATGCCCCACGGTTCGACAATCCGTAACATGCGCAGGATGAAGGTGTACCCGACAGGCACGCGCTGAAATTTGAGCGGCAGCAGGAGATAGCTCATCGTGATAAGCTCCAGGGCCGGGATGAAGAAAGCTGTCAGGAAAACGAGCAGTGAAACGGGCTGCATCTGCTGGTTCCAGAGAGAACGCACGGCCCCTGCAAGGTTGATTGCCCTATGGGAGTCCTGAACCTCGATCGCGAAGATTGGAAATACATTGGCTATCACGAACAGCACGGCGGCGGTAAGAGTATAGGCGAGCGTGCGGTCTATGCTGTCGGTGGCGTTGCGGTACAGAACCGCGCCGCAACGGCTGCAGCTGGCTGCGCATCCGCGTTTGAGGGGAATCTCCCGCTGGAGCAGGTCACAGTCGTGGCAGGCAATAAGTTGTGCGGGAAAGTGGACCATCCGGAACGCGGCTCCTTTTTTATTTGTACTTTAATAGCGGCAGTCATAAGTGGTATTGAAACTCAAGTCCGTTTTTGTCCAAATAATTCGAATTTGTTTGCGCCGGCCAACACGGGGGCGGATTGCCGGTTAACGGGACTGGCCATCACTTTGTTATTCGGAATTTCAGGTGATTTGTTATTTCAGCCACACTGTTTGAGATTATACCATTTTTTGCAGCTGATTTCCGGTATCCATATTTTTCCCTTTTAAAACAGGAGAATGCTGGAAATGTACAGTACTGGTAACGGTTTGGCAAATATTTACCGGTATTGCATTTGGCGATAAATCTGTAAAGATAG
>JABBNX010000209.1 GCA_019352135.1 Pseudomonadota bacterium | reverse complement strand
AAGTTTATACGGCGGCTCCGCTTCGCTACGCTACCGTATAAACTCTTAATCGTTAGAAGATAAAAAAAGGAACCTGATGATAGGAAGTCTAGCTCTAATATTTTTTTGTCAGCTCGTCGGTGAAATAATCTCCAGATTGACTAAACTGCCAATTCCCGGACCGGTGATCGGAATGGTCATCTTGTTCTGTGGATTGGTTCTTCGCAAATCAATGCCGTCAGAACTAGAAACGGTGACTGGCTTCCTACATCGGAACTTACCACTGTTGTTTGTTCCTGCCGGGGTCGGAGTTATCAAAAACCTGAATATGTTACAGAGATATTGGGCCCCCTTTACAGGAGCAATCATCATCGGGACTGCTGTGACAATTGCTGTAACCGGTGTCGTTATGCAGCTTTTAAATCGTCGCCACATAACTGATCAAAAAGAGCAACAATCATGAACGGCGATATGAAGCAGCTTTGGGTTTATTTGTCCAGCACCCCGCTATTATGGCTGACTTTGACCTTGATGGCTTATCAGTTTGGCACTTGGATCTTTCGAAGGTTTGGTTGCAGCCAGCTACTCAATCCGGTGCTGACTTCCGTTATTGCTCTTGTAATATTGCTTAAGGTCAGTGGCACTGATTATCAAACCTATTTCAGCGGGGCTCAGTTTATTCATTTTCTACTGGGGCCTGCTACCGTTGCACTGGCTATTCCGTTGTACCGGGAAATTCAGGCTATCCGGAAAGCGTTTGTACCCATTATCATCTCCTTAACAGTTGGTTCGCTGGCTTCCATCATAAGTGCCGTTGGTATTGCTTGGTGCTTGGGTGGCGAAAGGATAGTCCTGTTGACTCTGTCGCCAAAATCAGTTACTACGCCAATCGCTATGGGTATTTCAGAAAAAATCGGTGGTTTACCTGCACTGACTGCCGTTGCAGTGGTACTAACTGGCATAACCGGGGCTGTCATTGGTGATCTGGTCTTAAACGGTCTGCGAATTCATGATGAAAAGGCGCGTGGAATGGCTTTGGGTGTTGCTGCACATGGTATTGGCACTGCGCATGCGATGCAAAAAAGCCGTGTCTCAGGAGCGTTTGCTGCTATGGCAATGGCATTGAATGGCCTGCTCACAGCCTTGTTGCTGCCGGCCATCATCGGCTTGATACATTGAATCGAAAGGGTAGCAAGGGGCCTGGTCTCCATCTCAAATTTAGTCATGCCAAATGATAGCAGTAAAGTGTCCAACAAGCGCCAAGACCGGCACCTAAAGCGGACGGTCAGGCTTGTGGCGTTGATCGCAAATTAAGGAGCAATGAATGGCTAACAGAACTGTTAATATAAGTATGATTCATCACGCAGCACTTGCAGGAATGGAATCTGCCATAGCGTCTTCATTCGATGTAGACAATTTTGACTACCATGACCACCTCATATACACCGCTATGCTTCAAAGTGGTGTCAAAAAGTTTCGCGTTATTGGTGGACTCTCCAAACAAATCAGAGAATCTGAGTTTCTAAGCGAAAGATGTGAGGAATACCAATTTGATAATTATCATCAGGTCATAGATAGAGTTTCTAAAACATTTTACGACACCTCTTTAGATCGTGTTGAATCAAAGTCACATGATCTAATTCCATTAAGCCTATTTATTTCAGATATTATATTTGCGCTTGAAACCAAATCAGCAATGGTCTCAGTCTTCGGGATACCTGACTTGTCAAAATACCATGGAAGATTAAGGCTCGACCAAACAGCTATCCTTTCTAGTCTGATTAATGCAGTTAACCAAGTAGAACTGGCGACTCCAGTACCCAAATGGGAAATCCTTTCAAAAGACGTGAGTATATTTGAAGAAATAATTACAAGTGACTTGTTCAGCTCGTATTCGTCATCACATGCGTTGCTAGAATTACCATCTGAGAATACATCGTTGGTAGTTAAGGATATTAAAGACAAGGGCAAAGCTCTGACCAATAAATTTAGTAGATATCTTGACATTCAAGGCATGGCAACATCACTAATCCCTATTACAACTTCAATTATTGATACGTTTTTTGGAAAAATTCCCGGTTTAATAGCAGAGGCTTTTGGGAAAAAACTTGAAGATTTAATTGATGGAAACAAGAGAATAACCATTTACGATTATGGCAAGTCTCATAGAAATCTATTAATAGCGCACTACAAAAGTCTGAAACTCTGCCGCGATAACACTTCCCTGCAATAAATTAGTACCGAATCGCATCGAACCTTGGAGTTAAAATAAAGAGACTTAGTATCAACCAGACAGAAGCAGCGGCCAAAACCGCCGCTGTTCTGCCACACCGTTGGTCAAAACCAGTGAGGAGGCGGTTGTCGCTGAGTTGCTGGAACAGAGGTTTGGACTGCAGAAGCTGCATTTTTGAAAAGGCAGAAAAGGCGAGCATAGTTTGTTTTTTTCAGCGGAGTTGTCGTAGTTGGTCAAAAACATGAGAATCAAGGAAACCCATGAAAGAGCGCGATATTCAGAATTACCTCTACTCAAACCCTGAAGTTCTTTTCCCGTCTGGGAACATAACCGAAAAGGCAAGTGAGTACAGCATACATGGCAAGAGGATTGATCTTCTCTTTGTAGTGGACGGTGTTCGCTACATCGTGGAAATAAAAAATGTGCCCATTCAGCGCGAACATATAGGACAGGTTGTCGAGTACTACGGCTTGATGAGGCAATATATGAAAGATGCCAATCTTGCAATGATTCTGGTCTCTTCCTCTATACCCGAATGGAGAGCTGCTTACCTGGAGGAACTTGGCATTCGTTGCGTAGAAATCCCAGATGTCCCAACAACAGATGAGGAAGTCAAACGTATCTGTAAGGAAACCATAAGCTACAGTAAGAAGGTCAAACAGAAAATCGAAGTTGAATCCGCTCTTGGGGATGACGAAAGTGTCTCGTTCGAGGATATTGCACCTCCTGTCAACCCAAAAGGAATGGCTTTTGCTCGCCGTATGCTCACTGAATCCCTCGAACCTATTAGGGAAATCTTTAATGAATACGATATATTCCCCTTCGGTATCACGCGGACACACTCATTCGACATCGACCTAGAGCATGATCCAATCCGTAAATATGGGGTTGTTGAATTTACCCATGGCGGTATTTGGTGGGCGTATCGCTTTGGCTTTTCCGAGAACATGCCCAAAAACGATGTTCCCAACATCTCCATAATCGCAAATACGACAGGGCTTGATGTAACCATAAACGCCGAATTGCAGCGCTCGCAGAAAGTCCTGTTTAAACGGATTCAGGCGAACTTGGCAGAATTCAACAGGCTTTTGGACAACCACGGTGGACTGTGGCTGAAAACTTATCTTAAATACGAGCATCAACCCCAATCCTATCATTGGATACTCTCTGATATGATGTCGCCCGGAGAGTTTGATGGCGATGAAATTATTAAAATCAGACACAAGCATGAAAAGGTGTTTAACGAAGAGCGAGAACTGTGGATTCAAAAGATTATTTCAGGCAATATAGAAATAACCGAAGCGAAGAAAAACCATTTAGAGAAACAAAACAAACGACTGAATCTGGCAATCAGGCTTGTCGAACCATTCCAGATAGATTCAGACATTTGGACACTTAAGCCCGAAAAGCAAGTAAATGAAATAGTCGGTGCGGTTCAACGCTTGAAACCCTTGATTGATTTTTTTCTTAGAAAGGAAAAATGATTATGCCAATAATTGCGAGGTTTTATGGAATTCTGATCAAAATGTACTTCAGGGAACATGGAGTACCCCATTTTCACGCCATCTATGGGGAGTTCAACGGAGTGTATGACATTCAAAGCTGCGAGATTATCGAAGGAGACTTACCATCCAGAGCAGACCGCATGGTTCGAGAGTGGACGCAACGTTACCAAAGCGAGTTATTGGAAATGTGGAAGACTCAACAATTTTTACAACTTCCTGGATTGGAGTGATACTGCCATGGCAACTTACCCAAAAGTAAAATCAGTGACGCCGCTTTCAGGAAAACAACTCTTCGTTACTTTCACCACTGGGGACACAAGGGTTTATGACTGCGCTCCTCTCCTCAGCGAATCCTCTTTTTACTCACTCAAAGACGACGCTTTTTTTAAAAATGTTCATGTAGATCAAACAGGCTACGGTGTCGTTTGGAATGACGACATTGATCTTAGCGAATCTGAGTTATGGATAAATGGGAAGGCTGAAAAGTCCAACTAGCGCCAAGACCGGCCCAAAAACCGACCGGTCAGGTTTTGGGCGTTGGCCTGAGAGAAATGAATAAAATGAGGCGACAATAAATGTTTACTGCCCTTTGGTCTCTGTTTCTTTTTTTGCTTGGCCTCACAATTTCGGGCGTAATCCCAATACTATATCAAGGCAGCTTGTATTGGTTTGCCATTCCTTTTCTGATACATGCAGCGTCATGCTCATTCCTATCGTTTCAATGTCATTTCAATCCAACCGCAGATTTAGTAAAGAAAAAGAACAAATTATTTGTGTTACTTCCGGTTTCCGCCATATTTCCGATGTTGTTATGGCCTGGAGGTGACGATGGGCCTGGGATGGCTTGGATGTTTGGAGTTGGAGGAGTTTCAATTGTTTCGGTAGCAGTTGGTATTCTTACCAGCTATCTTGGTAAAGTGCTCAATCGTGTAACGGTTAACAAGCCTGATGAATAACATTTAACAGATAAATGAAGGAAAAAATTGAGGAGTACGGCGGTCTGCTGGCGGAGCAGTAAGGAAGAACGGAAAAACCAAGAGAGAAATCGGCTGGAAGTTGCGGAGCCGGTGACGCCGCTGACATCAGCAGTGGCGCGGACAGCCAGAGAAAAGCAGAGTATATGCCGCCGGAGGAACATGGCGCAAAGATAAGATGCCAATCGGGTAGCCGGGGGTTTTTCTCCCCCAGCCCCCACACCACCCGGCATGCG
>JABBNX010000027.1 GCA_019352135.1 Pseudomonadota bacterium | reverse complement strand
GTCCCGGAAGTTTTCCTTGATTGCTGAACGAAGGAGAGAGGCAAGCACCACCATTTAAAGGATAAACTGCAATTATTTATACAGGTAGTCTTAGGCGGACCGGCAAAACAAATCAGTACTGTCTTGCGCTTTACTTGTGATATGGCAACATAACCTACATAATGCGCTTTCAATATTCACAGTGAAGATAGACACTTTACAGGAGCTTATCATGAGCAAAAAAATCGGCATACTCACTGGCGGCGGTGACTGCCCCGGTCTGAATGCTGTTATCCGTGGCGTGGTCAAAAGTGCCATTATCCGGCATGGTTGGGAAGTAATCGGGATCGAAGACGGTTTCGACGGTCTGCTGGATCTCAGCAAATGCAGATTGCTGACTCTGGAGAGCGTCCGTGGGATTTTGCCTCGGGGCGGCACCATTCTGGGCACCACTAACCGCGGTAATCCATTTTCCTTCCCGGTGGACCAGGCAGGCAAAACTGTCCTTGTCGATCTATCCGACAAGGTGGTAGAAAATATTCGTGCGCTGGGACTCGATGCGCTGATTGTCGTGGGTGGTGAGGGGTCACTCAAGATTGCGCTGGAACTGGTGAAAAAAGGTGTTTCGATAGTTGGCATACCCAAGACCATTGATAATGACCTGTGCGGAACCGACGTCACTTTTGGATATAATACCGCGCTTGAGACCGCCACCGACGCCCTGGACAAACTGCACACCACCGCAGAGAGCCATCACCGGGTGATGATTCTGGAGGTGATGGGGCGATATGCTGGCTGGATTGCCCTCGAATCGGGCATCGCAGGAGGTGCCGATGTTATCCTGATCCCTGAAATACCTTTTGACTTTGCTCGTGTCTGTACGGCAATTCATAGGCGTTCCGACCGGGGTAGCCGATTTAGTGTCCTTGTGGTAGCAGAAGGGGCTTTCCCTGCCGGCGGTGATCGGGTAGTGGCAAAAGAGGCAGACGAAATAAATATTATTGAACGCTTGGGAGGCATCGGGCAATATGTCGCAAAACAGATCGCGCAATGTCTGGAGATGGATGTCCGTGTTACTGTCCTTGGCCATCTGCAGCGCGGTGGATCACCCACTACTTTTGACCGTGCTTTGGGAAGTCGTTTTGGCACCAAAGCGGTTGCGATGGTTGCTGCCGCCGAGTTCGGCCGGATGGCATGTCTGCGGGGCAGAAAAATAGAGACGGTGACTCTTGAGGGCGCTACGTGTGATCTGAACTTGGTTGATCCGGAGGGGGAAACCGTGCGTACGGCCGAAGACATCGGTATTATGCTTGGACGCTGAAAGAAACAAACAGACAAAGAAATGCTTATTATTCTCCGTATAACCGGAAAAGGCATGTAAATCCATACTTCAGGGGATGTTAACCTGCAATTCAGCTTGTCAACCTCTACCCAGTATGCTAGCTTTACAAAATTTTTAACGTCACAGACACATACATTTACACGGGGGTTTACCTTGAACCAGTTTTACAAGAATCTCTCACTCTGGCTAGTCATCAGCCTCATGATGATCCTGCTATTCAACATGTTCAACAAACCGCGGCCGACCGCTGAAAAGCTTAACTTCAGCGACTTCATGAATCAGGTCGATGCGGGAAAAATCACCGCTGTTGTTATTCAGGGTAACGACATTTCCGGAAAGATCGAGGGGAAGGATGGTAAGGAATTTCATACCTATAAACCTTTTTCTGATGCTGACCTGACCAAGAAGTTGCTGGATAAAAAGGTTGCGATTACTGCTAAGCCGGAAGAAGAAAAGTTTTCCTGGTTTTCAATATTTATCTCCTGGTTTCCGCTGATTCTGCTGGTTGGTGTCTGGATCTTCTTCATGCGACAGATGCAGATGGGCGGGGGTAAGGCGATGTCATTCGGCAAGAGCCGCGCCAAACTGCTGACCGAGGCACAGGGGAAGATAACCTTTGAAGATGTTGCCGGCATTGAAGAGGCCAAGGAAGAGTTGCAAGAGATCATCGCTTTTCTGAAAGAGCCGAAGAAGTTCACCGTACTGGGTGGGAAAATCCCGAAAGGAGTGCTGCTTATAGGCCCTCCGGGAACCGGCAAGACACTTCTGGCGCGCGCTGTTGCTGGTGAAGCGGGTGTCCCGTTCTTTTCGATATCAGGGTCGGACTTTGTGGAAATGTTTGTCGGTGTCGGGGCCAGCCGTGTGCGCGACCTGTTTTTGCAGGGGAAAAAGAGTGCGCCGTGCATTATTTTCATAGATGAAATCGATGCGGTAGGCCGCCATCGCGGCGCCGGCATGGGGGGAGGACACGATGAACGCGAGCAGACTCTCAACCAGCTTCTGGTGGAGATGGACGGTTTTGAGTCCAATGAAGGGGTGATCCTGATTGCCGCGACAAACCGTCCCGACGTCCTTGACCCGGCTCTGCTCCGCCCGGGACGTTTTGACCGTCAGGTCGTTGTTCCCCGCCCTGATGTCAAGGGGCGCGAAATGATTCTCAAAGTTCACTCAAAGAAGGTGCCGCTCTCTCCTGATGTCGATCTGGCGGTTATTGCCCGCGGCACCCCCGGTTTTTCCGGTGCCGATCTGGCCAACCTGGTAAATGAAGCGGCTCTGCTGGCTGCTCGTCTCAATAAGACCGTTGCTGATCCAAGTGATTTTGACAGTGCCAAGGACAAGGTTCTGATGGGGGTTGAGCGCCGCAGTATGGTCATCTCTGACGAAGAGAAGAAAAACACCGCCTACCATGAAGCCGGTCATACCCTGGTTGCCAAGATGGTGCCGGGAACCGACCCGGTACACAAGGTTTCCATCATCCCCCGTGGACAGGCGCTGGGCGTCACGATGCAGCTTCCGATTGAAGACAAGCACAGCTATTCCCGCGAATCTCTGCTGGCGCGTATTGCCGTTCTGATGGGTGGCCGGGCGGCTGAAGACCTGATCTTCAACACCTTCACAACCGGCGCCGGTAATGATATCGAACGCGCTACAGATATGGCACGCAAGATGGTTTGCGAATGGGGTATGAGCGACAAGATGGGGCCGCTCTCTTTCGGCAAGAAGGACGAATCCATTTTCCTCGGCCGTGAGATGGCCATGCACAAGAATTTCAGCGAGAAGACCGCTGAGCATATTGATGATGAAATCAAGCGCATTGTCGATGAATCATATGAACGTGCAATCGGGTTGTTGCGCGAAAACATTGAGAAACTCCATAATCTTTCTGAATGCCTGATTGAGAAGGAAAATCTGACCGGCAGCCAGGTTGACGAAATTATCGCAACGGGTAAACTCCTCTGTCCGGAACCGCCCCAGGCGGAACCGGTTGAACCGGCAGCAGCTGAACCGGCACCGGTAGAGGCCCATACCGATATTGTAGCATAGCCCCGTGGGCCACTTCTTACCTCGATTGCTGGTAGTACCGACTCCGGAACATGCTGCGCGTGAATTGCGGCGTATGGCGGTTGACAGCCATGGAATCGCTGAAATGGTACCTAAGATGCGGACGCTCTGCATTGAACTCTCCCGGATTAAGTGCCGACAGGCGAATGTCCTTAAGCAGGAGATGCTGTCGCTGGGAGGAGATGCAGCTGTTGCCAGGGGTACCGTTGCCTGCAGCATTGATAGTACCGATTGTATCTTGATCGGCACTGCCAAACAGCTCGCACGGCTCTGCCGGAAACTTGAAACACAGCCGTTTGGTTTGCCTGAGTTGGCAGTGGAACTGGACACACTGCTGACACGGATCACTTCGGTGCCGGCCGGGTGGCGTACGTCCCGGCGTTCGTTGTCGCTTCACCGGCCATTGATCATGGGGATCCTGAATATTACTCCGGACTCTTTTTCTGATGGCGGCCGCTGCAATGATCCTGACCGGGCGTTCGAAAAAGCCCTGATGATGGAATCGGAAGGGGCCGATATCATCGATATCGGCGGCGAGAGTACCCGACCCGGCGCAGCTCCGGTCTCGTCCGAAGAAGAGATTGGTCGGATCGTCCCGATTATCGAACGACTTGCCGCCACATTGAAATGCGCCATATCGGTCGATACCTGGAAAAGCGAGGTCGCCGGCAGGGCGCTTTCGGCAGGTGCGGAAATTATCAACGATATCAGCGGGTTCAATTTTGATCCGCAGATGCCAGGATTGGCTGCGGCGTGCGGTGCGGGTGTTGTACTGATGCACACCAGGGGTACACCTGATAGAATGCAGCAGGATACGTCATATGATGATCTGATGACCGAAATAACCGCAGCTTTGCACGCTTCAGTTGTACGTGCCCATGAAGCCGGTATTTCCGATCACTGTATTGCAATTGACCCCGGCATCGGTTTCGGCAAAGGAGCCGCAGGCAATCTGGAAGTTGTGCGACGGCTGGCGGAATTTTCCGGTTTTGGGCTGCCTGTTTTGATCGGGCCATCCCGGAAAATGTTCATTGGCAAGGTATTGGGGCGGGAACAGACGGATGACCGCCTCTTCGGCACTGCTGCTGTGGTAGCTCTCTCCGTGTCCCATGGCGCATCAATCCTGCGGGTGCATGATGTCCGGGCAATGCGTGATGTTGCCGATATGGCTCATGCCGTTATGCACGGCTGAATGGTGCTTAACGCCAATTTCAAAGAGGAAGTATGGCTCCAGTTTTTGACAGCGTCACCCCGCTTGGCCTGTTCGACAAGCTTCTTGTCGTCGGCCTGGTTTACGGTTGTACGCTGATCCTTAGAAAAGAGGCTGCCCTTCGCCTCCTTGCAATTTTGACCGCCCTTTATATCGCAGAGTTAAGTTCAAAAGTACTCGGCCTTACCGCAACTGCCTCCTTTTTTCATCTACTGCTTTTTTCTGCACCGGTCATTCTGGCAGTCATCTTCCAGAGTGATATGCGGCGCGCTCTTTTTTCATTCTGGAAGCGCAATAAGCCCGGTGAAAGTGATAAACCCGATGTGTCAACGACTGTCGATGAGCTATTAAAAGGGCTTCACGAGTTGGCCGAACGCAGGATCGGAGCCCTGATTGTCATCATCCGCCAGATGTCGATCGATCATCTGGTCCAGATCGGTACCGAGATTGATGCCAAGGTGACCAGTGAGCTTCTTAACTCAATTTTTCTCCCCTATTCACCGATTCATGACGGCGCTGTTATCATACAAAGAGAAAAGATCACTTCAGCCGGCTGTTTTCTCCCTCTATCCCAGAATCCGGACATTGCGAAAAGCTTCGGTACCCGGCATCGGGCTGCGCTTGGGATCTCTGAACAGACCGACGTTCTCGTGCTTGTCGTTTCCGAGGAGACCGGAAAAATATCGATTGTCCATGAAGGGAAGATAACGTACGATGCCGATCCGGCCGAGATCCGCCGTCTTTCCCGTAAGGCGATTGAAGGACGGCGCGCACCGAGAGTGACCTCTGCAGCAGAATGATCACATATACATTTACTGGTTTTTTAGGTCCCTCGTATGGGTCAGGAGGAATGCAAAATGAAAAAATTATTCGGGACTGACGGCGTCCGTGGCGTTGCCAATGTGTATCCTATGACCACCGAAATGGCGATGCAGCTTGGTCGGGCAGCGGCTTATATTTTCAAGGGGGGGAGGAATCGTCGCCACCGCATCGTGATCGGAAAGGATACCCGGCTTTCTGGTTACATGTTGGAAAACGCTTTGGTAGCAGGCATCTGCTCAATGGGAGTCGATGTTCTTCAGGTAGGACCTTTGCCGACCCCCGGTATTGCCAACATTACCTCATCAATGCGTGCTGATGCCGGTGTTGTCATCTCCGCCTCTCATAACGCTTTTCAGGACAACGGTATAAAGTTTTTCTCGGCCGATGGTTTTAAACTGCCGGACGAGCTGGAACTTAAGATTGAAAAACTTATTGAATCAAAAAAAATCGATGCCCTTCGGCCGACTGCGACCGAAGTTGGTAAGGCGTATCGCATCGAAGATGCGGCTGGTCGCTATATCGTTTTTCTCAAGAATACCTTTCCTCAGGAGATGGATCTTTCCGGCATGAAGATTGTGCTGGATTGTGCCAACGGTGCGGCATACAAGGTTGCTCCGGCGGTGTTTGAAGAATTGGGTGCCGAAGTTATTCCGTTGGGGGTCAATCCGAACGGCATCAACATCAATGCCGGCTGCGGTTCGCTTCACCCCGAGATTATCAGTGAAGCGGTCAAGCTGCATCGCGCCGATATCGGTATCGCTCTGGACGGAGATGCCGACCGGGTAATCGTCTGCGACGAGTTCGGCAACGAGGTCGACGGTGATCACATCATGGCGATCTGCGCGACTGATATGCTGAAACACAAGCTGCTCCAGAAAAAGACGCTGGTGGCAACAGTGATGAGTAATATGGGGTTGGATATTGCCCTGCGAAAAGCGGGTGGTAAAATCATCAAGACTGACGTCGGGGATCGGTATGTGGTCGAGGCGATGCGTAACGGGGGTTATAATCTGGGGGGCGAACAATCAGGCCATATGATTTTTCTGGATTACAGCACCACCGGCGACGGAATCCTTTCGGCGCTGAAACTGCTGGCTGTCATGCGTCGTGAAAATAAACAGCTTTCCGAGCTGGCGGAAATTATGATTCCGCTTCCTCAGGTGCTCTGCAATACCAGGGTCCAGGAAAAGCGGGACATTCTGACTATAAGCGATGTCGCTGCCAAGATAAAAGATGTCGAGGGTAAGCTCGGAAACGAAGGGCGCGTGCTGATCCGTTACTCCGGAACCGAACCGTTGCTCAGGGTTATGATTGAGGGTCAGGATAAATATGAGATCACGACATGGGCCAATGAGATCTGTGATCTGGTGAAGCGGCATATTGGAGAGAAATGATGGCAAAGCTGGGGCTTAACGTTGATCATATCGCCACTGTGCGCCAGGCGCGTGGCGGTGTCGAACCTGATCCGGTGACTGCTGCCGCCTTAGGCGAGATGGCCGGGGCTGAAGGAATAACTATTCATCTGCGTGAAGACCGTCGTCACATCCAGGATCGAGATCTGGAGATTTTGCGGCGCACGGTAAAGAGCAAGCTTAATCTTGAGATGGCCGCTACCCAGGAGATCATCCGCATTGCGCTCAGAATAAGACCGGAACAAGTGACTCTGGTGCCGGAAAAACGGCAGGAGTTGACTACTGAAGGCGGCCTGGATGTGATCGTCAATGCCAAACAGATCACCGATACGGTAAAACGCCTGAAAGATGGCGGCATTGTGGTAAGCTTATTTGTTGACCCAAACCAGGAGCAGATCAAGGCAGCAAAAAAGACCGGTACCGATTATATCGAGATTCACACCGGTTCCTACGCTGATGCGGTCAGCTGGGAAGAACAGCAGCGCGAGCTTGAAAATATCGACATTGCAATTAAACTTGCCCGCAAGGTAGGATTGGGAGTAAATGCCGGCCACGGGCTCAATTATGGCAATATCAAGGCTATTACCGCTCTGGGCGGTATTGAAGAATATAACATCGGTCACTCGATTATTGCCCGTGCCATGATGGTGGGGTTGGAGCGGGCGGTGCGAGACATGGTAGAATTGCTTAAATACGCATGATCTACGGAATCGGCACCGATATTGTAGCAACAGAGCGTTTTCAGCGTTTTATTGATGCCGGCAATTCTGCTCTCATTGAACGGCTCTTTACGCCGTCTGAACGTTTAGTCTGTGAGAGTAGAAAAGATGCCGCTTCTTGTCTGGCAGCACGTTTTGCTGCAAAGGAAGCTTTTTTGAAAGCGCTTGGAACAGGCCTGCGAGATGGTATTTCGTGGCAGGAGATGGAAGTGTTGAATAATGATCTGGGCAAACCGGAGCTGTTGTTTTCTGGAAAAGCAGCAGAACGGCTTCAGGTTACAAATCCGGCCAAGGTACATCTGTCTCTGTCTCACGATAGCGGCAGTGCAATTGCGATGGTGATAGTGGAGTCAAAATGAAAGTGGTTACTTCACATACAATGCAGGAGCTCGATAAAAAAGCCATACAGGAATGTGGCATACCGGGCCTGCAATTGATGGAAAACGCAGGTGTCTGCTGTGTTGAAGTGATCGTTGCCGAGTTTGGATTAAAAGGCCGCTGTATTATTATGGCCGGCAAAGGAAACAACGGCGGAGATGGCTATGTCATTGCACGCGTGCTCCAACAGAAGGGGTGGAGCGTCAAAGTCATTATCATCAGTGAGCGTAACCAGATCAGTGGAGATGCGGCGACAAATCTTGAAAAACTACCCGGTTCAATCATAAATTTTTGTACGAGCGAGGGTCAATTATCTTCCCAGTACATGGAAGATTTTTTTCAGGCTGACGTCATTGTCGATGCACTGCTGGGTACCGGATTGTGCAGCAATATCAGAGATATTTATCTTGAAGCCGTTGATCTTATGAATTCTTCCGGGCGGCCTGTTGTTTCAGTTGACATCCCTTCCGGTGTCCATGGCACTACCGGACGGGTGCTGGGAGACGCAGTCAGGGCGTCTATAACCGTTACCTTCGCCTTTGCCAAACTGGGCCATGTCCTCTATCCAGGTGCCGAGCATGCCGGCCGTCTGGTAGTGGCTGATATCGGCATACCGCCGCATCTGATGGAATCCGCATCAGGTTACGACTTTCTGGATGAGAATACAATACGCCCCTTGCTGCAGCGGCGTGATCGTCAAGCCCACAAGGGGACATTCGGTCATTGTCTGATTGTTGCCGGATCTACCGGCAAAACCGGAGCGGCGGCTCTTTCAGCCAATAGTGCCGTGAGAGCTGGTTCCGGACTGGTAACTCTGGCGGCAGTAGAAAACATTCACAGCATTCTTGAGTTAAAGACAACAGAAGTGATGACCGTTCCGCTGCCTGATTCAGGCAGAGGCTACCTGGCAAACAATGCTTTTACAATGATTGAAAAGCTGCTGGAGGGTAAGGATGCCGTTGCAATTGGTCCCGGACTTGACCGTCACCCAGAAACATGTGCTCTGATACATAACCTTGTGGAGACTATTGCGCTGCCGCTGGTAATTGATGCGGATGGCCTGAATGCCCTTGCGGAAGACGTTTCTGTTTTGAAGCGGAAAAAGTCACAACAGGTAATCCTCACTCCTCACCCGGGAGAAATGTCGCGCTTGACGGGCATTTCAATCCCGGATGTTGAGGCGATCCGTATTTCAGTCGCTCAGGAATTTGCCCGCAACTACGGTGTATTTGTGGTTCTCAAGGGGGCCCGCACCATTATAGCTTCCCCTGCTGGAATCGCAGCTATCAACGGTAGTGGCAATCCCGGCATGGCTACCGGCGGTGTGGGCGATGTTCTGACCGGCATAATTGTCTCTCTTTTGGGGCAAAGGTATACTGCGTGGGTTGCCTGCCGCCTGGGGGTGTTTATTCACGGTTTTGCCGCTGATATGGTGGCAGAGGAAAAAGGTGAAATTGGCATAAATGCCACTGACATCCTTGAAAAGCTGCCGTATGCTTATAACAAATTGTTGAAAAACACACGCAATCGAATGTGAAGATATTTGGTGAGCTCTAACCCTTACATACAAAAACAAGGAGAATGCCATGCTGACCGTAGCTGATATCATGACGAGCAACGTCGTTACAATAAAAGGGACCACTACCGTGCGTGAAATGGCCGGTATTTTTGATACCATGCGTTTTGGAACGCTCCCGGTTGTTGATGATGCCGGGAATCTTACCGGCATTGTCACCGCCTCAGATTTGGTTGAACAGGACCGTCCTCTTCATATACCAACGGTTATATCTCTTTTTGATTGGATCATACCGCTTGAGGGAGAAAGCGCCCTGCAGCGGGAACTTGATAAAATTACTGCGCAAACTGCTTCTGAGCTTGCATCAAAGGATGTGGTCACTGTTACCCCTTCTGATCTTGCCAGCAGCGCCGCCGAAATCATGAGCAGTAAAAAATTACACGCACTTCCCGTTGTAGAAGGTAAAAAACTGGTCGGAATAGTGTCGCGCATAGATATTATCCACTCAATGAACCGGTAGTGCCCGGACTTCAGATCACAAGCGGCTCGCCGCGCGAAACGGAGCTGCTGGGCAGCCGCATCGGCTCCCTGCTCCGGCCCGGTTCGTTTCTGGCGCTGCGAGGCGACCTTGGTGGCGGGAAAACCTGTCTGACGCGCGGTGTAGTTGCTTCGCTTGCTCCTCAAAGCGTGCATCTGGTTGCAAGTCCGACGTACGCAATTATGAATTGCTATCCAGGTGATCCACCGGTCTATCATTTCGATTTTTACCGCCTGACCGACGATGATGACATCGCCGAGCTCGGGTTTGAAGAGTACTTTTATGGAGATGGCATCTGTGTCGTCGAATGGTCTGAGCGTCTTGTCGAACTGTTACCGTCAGATGTGCTGACTCTTCAGTTTGAATACAAAGAGGAGGAACGGCGCCTGATTACTCTGACGAGTTCCGGACAAAAATCAGACGTAGTTCTTGAACTTCTGGCAGAGAAACTTCATAAACAAAAAAATCTTTGACCGGACAGTAGATTGTCTGTTATAGAGCTCAACCTATCTCTTTATATCTTTAACCATTTTTTTCAAGGAGAGTAGTATGGCGCTAGTAGTGCAGAAGTACGGCGGCACCTCGGTCGGTTCACCCGAGCGCATCAAAAATGTTGCAAAAAGAATCATTAAAACCTATGACGCCGGAAACGATGTGATCGTTGTCGTTTCTGCCATGTCGGGCGAAACCAACAAGCTGGTCGCACTTGCTAATGAAATGTGTGAAATACCGGATGGCCGCGAATATGACGTGCTGGTTGCGACCGGAGAACAAGTTACTATCGGGCTTCTTTCCATGTATCTCAAGTCTCAGGGGTATAAGGCGAAATCATATCAGGGGTGGCAGGTTCCTATTGTTACCGATAGAACCGCTACAAAAGCGCGCATTGAGAACATCGGCGACAAAAATATCCGCGCCGATCTCAAAGAGGGCACTATTATTGTTCTGGCCGGTTTTCAGGGCGTTGATGCCGGTGGAAATGTAACTACGCTCGGGCGTGGTGGATCCGATACTTCTGCTGTAGCTATTGCAGCTGCACTCAAAGCAGATGTTTGCGAAATATACACAGATGTTGACGGAGTGTACACGACCGACCCCAATATCTGTAAAGAGGCTCGCAAGATTGAAAAGATATCATATGACGAAATGCTGGAACTTGCCAGTTTGGGAGCCAAAGTCCTCCAGATTCGATCGGTTGAGTTTGCCAAAAAATATAACGTGGACGTACATGTCCGCTCAAGTCTTAATGAAAATACCGGTACGATGGTTACCAGGGAGGACAAGGATATGGAAGGAATTCTCGTTTCAGGGGTTGCATACGACAAGAATGAGGCCAAAATAGCTGTCAAGGGAGTGCCTGACAAGCCCGGCATTGCCGCAAAGATTCTCACGCCACTCTCTGATGCCGCTATTTCGGTAGATATGATCGTTCAGAATGTCAGCGACAACGGCATGACCGACTTTACTTTCACCGTAACGAAGGCTGACCTGAAACAGGCACTTTTGATTACGAATGAGGTTGCCAAAAAAGTGCATGCCAAAGAGGTCATTTCCGATGAAAACATCAGCAAAATATCGATCGTAGGTCTTGGAATGCGGAGCCATGCAGGCGTAGCGACGCAAATGTTCAGTGCTCTCTCCCAAAATGGCATCAATATCCAGATGATTTCAACCTCGGAAATAAAAATATCGGTTGTCATTGATGAGAAATATACCGAACTGGCCGTACGCGTCATGCACGAAAGTTTCGGTCTGGCGGGCTGATCTTTTGTCGGTAAAAAACTGATTCATTCGGGGAGAACAACATGGTGTTCTCCCTTCTTTTTGCTACGTTCCAAAATCCCCAATACTTTTTGACATGTCCCGAATGTAATTGCAGAAGAGTCAAGAAATGCGTTCGCGTCGTTTGCGCATGCGCAATTGGGCAAAAAAGCTGCTCAGAAGGTTTGAACATTTTGATTCAAGAATACGCGGCACAAGTTCAACCTGATGATTGAGGCGGGGATCGCTGGAAAGGTCGTATATCGAGCCGGCTGCTCCTCCTTTCGGATCATAACAGCCGAAGACAACAGTGGGGATACGGGCCAGTATAATAGCCCCCATGCACATCGTACAGGGTTCCAGGGTGACATACAAAACAGTATCAAGAAGCCGCCAGGAACCACGTTTCCGGGCGGCTTTTCTAATGGCAATCAACTCGGCGTGCCCCGTCGGGTCCTGTGACGTTTCCCGCAGGTTATGGCCACGGGCAATGATTCTGCCGCCATGTACAATAACACACCCGATCGGCACCTCATTTTTGGCCTGGGCCTTGCCGGCCTCGGTGATGGCGCGGCACATCCAGTATTCATGTCTGCGGGGCAGGGCGGGTTTGATAGGTGGGCTGGAGAGTGAAATAATTAAAATCCTTATAAAATAAATGTTTTAATAGTGACGTATCAGTTTTTATCTGTTCAATAAGGTGAAAATAAGCCTCATTTAACGTCCACTTGTCAAGTGTGAATATATGTAGATGTGCTCAGGAAGTATTTCCCTTTTCCCCTTTACTTTCCCGTCATCTTTATTTATTCTCAAAAGTCATATTTTTAGAGTACGAAGGAATTCATGGAAATCAGTAGAATCCGCAACTTCTCCATTATTGCCCACATTGATCACGGAAAATCGACACTGGCAGACCGCCTTCTTGAATATACCGGCACAGTTTCCGACCGGGATAAACAGAACCAGTTCCTTGATAAAATGGATCTTGAGCGGGAACGAGGCATCACCATCAAGGCCCAGACCGTACGTCTTAATTACCGCTCTGATGCCGGTGTCGACTACGTTCTCAACCTGATTGATACTCCCGGCCATGTTGACTTTACGTATGAAGTATCCCGCTCTCTGGCCGCCTGTGAGGGCGGTTTGCTGGTGGTTGACGCATCCCAGGGTGTTGAAGCCCAGACTCTGGCGAACGTCTACCTCGCTCTGGATATAAACCTGGAGGTTTTTCCGGTACTGAACAAGATCGATCTGCCTGCCGCCGACCCGGAACGGGTTAAGCAGGAGATCGAAGACATCATCGGTATTGATGCCCATGATGCTGTTCTGGCCAGTGCCAAAGAGGGGATCGGCACGCACGAGATCCTTGAAGAAATTGTCAAAAAAATACCACCACCCTTAGGGAACCCGGATGCTCCACTCAAGGCGTTGTTATTTGACTCTTGGTATGATCAGTATCAGGGGGTAATTATTCTGGTGCGCCTCTTTGACGGTACGCTCAAAAAAGGTGACCGGATCCAGTTGATGTCAACAAACAGTTCCTTTGAAGCGCTTAAGGTGGGGGTCTTTGCCCCGACGATGATTGAGGTGCCGGAACTGGCAGCGGGGGAGGTCGGCTTCATTATCGCGGGTATCAAAGATGTTGCCGATGCCAAAGTTGGTGACACCGTTACGTTGCTGCATCGCCAGTGCGAGAAGGCGCTGGAAGGTTTCAAGGAGGTCAAGCCGATGGTTTTTTCCGGCCTGTATCCGATCGATACCGTCCAGTACGAACAGTTACGGGATGCCTTGGCCAAGCTGAAACTGAACGATTCGTCGTTCTCTTTTGAACCAGAAACTTCACTGGCACTCGGCTTCGGTTTCCGCTGCGGCTTTCTCGGTCTGCTGCATATGGAAATTATTCAGGAACGCCTGGAACGTGAGTTTGCGCTCGAACTGATTACGACCGCTCCGACGGTTGTCTATCGGGTGCACAAAATGAACGGCGAAGTGTACTCGATCCAGAGTGCCAACCAGATGCCCGAACTGCAGAGCACCGAGTTTTTGGAAGAGCCATTTATCCTGGCCCATATCCATGTCCCTAATGAATTTGTCGGAGGCGTGCTGGCGCTCTGCGAAGACAAACGAGGTGTCCAGCGCGAGATCAAATATTTGACGCCGACCCGCGTCATGATTATCTATGAACTGCCGTTGAACGAAATCGTCCTGGATTTTTATGATCGTCTCAAATCAATCACCAAAGGGTATGCTTCCCTGGATTATGAGCATCTCGAATATAGGCGCAGCGACCTGGTGCGCATGAATGTGATGATAAACGGCGAAGTTGTTGATGCCCTGTCACTTATCCTGCATCGCGAAAAAGCATATTTTCGCGGTCGCGATCTGGTTGCAAAAATGAAGGAACTGATTTCACGACAGATGTTTGAGGTGGCAATTCAAGCAGCCATCGGTAACAAGATTATTGCCCGTGAGACGGTCAAAGCCATGCGTAAGGATGTTCTGGCAAAATGTTATGGTGGGGATATCACCCGTAAGCGGAAGTTGCTGGAAAAGCAAAAAGAGGGGAAAAAGCGGATGAAGAATGTCGGTAATGTCGAGTTACCGCAGGAAGCATTCCTCGCAATTCTGAAGGTTGATTGACAGACTACGTTAATAAAGGGACCTAAATATGAAAGAACATCAAGACTCCTCACAAGCAACAATTTCTCCAGTACAACCGCAGTCGATAAAAAAGAAAGGTTTGATCCGAGAATACGCTGAGTCGATTGCGATAGCGATACTGCTCGCTTTGGTAATTCGTACCTATATAGTACAAGCTTTCAAGATTCCGTCTGGATCAATGGAGGATACGCTGCAGATTGGTGATCACCTGCTGGTCAACAAATTCATATACGGCACTGAAATTCCTTTCATAGATAAACGAGTCCTGACGATTCGTGACCCGCGTCGGGGGGATGTGATTGTTTTTGAGTATCCGGAAGATCCCAGTAAAGATTTTATCAAGCGCGTGATCGGCGTCCCTGGTGATGTGGTGGAGGGGAAGGATAAAAAGGTGTATGTCAATGGTAAATTGTATGTGAACCCTCACGAAGTACATAAAGAAAAGGATATGATACCGAAAGAAGTGAATCCGCGCGATACGTTTGGACCATTTACCGTTCCAGCAGATTCATACTTTGTGATGGGTGACAACCGTGACCGTTCCTACGACAGTCGTTTCTGGAAATTTGTGCGTCGTGATCAAATAAAGGGGTTGGCATTTATCAAATACTGGTCCTGGGATAGTGAAAAGTTCAGGCCGCGCTTTGGTAGTATCGGCCAACTGATAAATTAAATTAATTATACGTAAATTGGGGGATATTATGGATTTTCTCGGAAATTGGAAACGGACACATTACTGCGGTGACCTGAAGGCTGCAGACATCGGCAGTGAAGTGATTTTGATGGGGTGGGCACTGCGCCGGCGTGACCATGGCGGACTTATTTTTATCGACTTGCGTGACCGAGAGGGAATAGCTCAGATCGTGTTCGATCCTGAAGTCAACGCGTCCGGGCATGCCGTTGCCGAGTCGGTCCGCAGCGAATTTGTGCTGGCGGTCAGGGGCACTGTAATTCCGCGTCCGGAAGGTACCGTTAATCCGAATATGAAGACCGGAGAAGTAGAAATTCAAGTGCTTGAATGCAAGTTGCTCAATCGTTCCAAGGCGTTGCCGTTCATGCTGGACGAACATAATGAGATTAATGAGAACATTCGCTTGAAGTACCGCTATCTGGATCTTCGGCGCCCCCAGTTGCAATATAACCTGATTCTGCGTTCAAAAGTAGCACAGTTGACCCGCTCATATTTGACGGATAACGGTTTTATTGAACTTGAAACCCCTTTTCTTACTAAATCGACCCCGGAAGGGGCGCGTGACTTCCTGGTGCCTTCCCGTATAAACCAGGGGCAATTTTATGCACTGCCGCAATCTCCCCAGATTTTTAAACAGATCCTTATGATCTCAGGCTTTGACCGGTATTTCCAGATCGTACGCTGTTTCCGTGACGAAGATCTGCGGGCTGATCGTCAACCGGAGTTTACGCAGATCGACTGCGAGATGTCCTTTATAGACCAGGAAGATATCATATCTGTCATGGAAGGGCTGATTGCGCGTGTTTTTACTGAAGCAAAGGACGTTGCGGTTCAGTTGCCGGTGGAGCGTCTTACGTATGCCGAGGCAATACGCCGTTTTGGTGTTGATAATCCCGACTTGAGATTTGGTATGGAACTGTGCGATCTGACTGATATTGTCAAGGCGTCAGGTTTTAAAGTTTTTGCCGATGTTGCTTCAAAGGGAGGAATCGTAAAAGGTATAAATGCCAAGGGCTGCGCAAAGTTCTCACGCAAGGAGATTGACGATCTGACAGATTTTGTCAAAATATACGGCGCTAAAGGACTTGCATATGTAAAAATTGAGGACGGCGAGTGGCATTCTCCAATTGCAAAGTTCTTTACTGCGGAAGAGATTGCTACGATGAACAGCTCCTTTGGAGCTGAAGAGGGGGACCTGCTGTTTTTTGTTGCTGATAAGCCCAAGGTGGTTAATGATTCGCTCGGTAAGTTGCGTAACCACCTGGCGAACCTTCTCAAGTTGACGAGCAAGGATGAATACCGCTTTGTATGGATAACTGAATTCCCGTTGTTGGAATGGGATGAAGATGAAAAACGCTGGAGTGCAGTACACCACCCCTTCACCGCACCAATGGATGAAGATCTGGAGTTTATTGAATCAAATCCGGGGCTCTGTCGTGCCAAGGCGTATGATCTCGTATTGAACGGCAACGAAATTGGTGGTGGTTCTATCAGGATTCATCAAGAGCATATTCAATCTTTAATGTTCAAGCTGCTCGGAATGAATGTTGAGGATGCCCGCAGTAAGTTTGGTTTCCTGCTGGATGCTCTTGAGTTTGGAACACCTCCGCATGGAGGGATCGCATTTGGTCTGGATCGATTGATAATGCTGCTGACAGGCAGCGATTCAATCCGTGATGTTATAGCCTTCCCCAAAACACAGAAGGGAACCTGCATGATGTCTGAAGCGCCCTCTCCGGTTGACAGCAAACAACTTCGTGAATTGGGTATCCGTCTGGCTGAAAAGCAAAGTTGATCATGATCGGTAAAATCCGCCAGGCAGTTTACATACTGTTGCTGAGTGCACTACTGGCGGCTTGTTCTGCACCGATTTCGACTTGGCGCATAAAGACAACTCATTTGGTCGAAAGTCTCGGTCGTCAGGAAACCCCGATACTGTTTCCTCAGGAGTATCGGAGTATGCTGGAAACGTTTGAACACGGTGAAGCACTTTATCACGTTCGTGAAGATGATAAAGGAGCAGATGCATATTATCAGCTGGCTTTTTTAAAGGCAGAGATGGTGCAATCTGAAGTCAAACGCGTCAAAAAACAACGTGAAGCCGAGAAACAGCAACTTTTAGCGGAACTCGCGGCGAAGGCTGAAGAAGAGCAACTGTTGCGTGCCGTTGCAAAAGCGGAGATACGACTGAGGGCACAACAGGCCGCCAGGTTAGCCGAGGCAGAGCGCCTGGTTCAGAAAAAACATAAAGAAACCCCGCAACCTCTACCGACAACGTATACAGTCCGACGTGGTGAAACACTGCCTCAAATTTCAGCACGAACGGAAATTTATAACGATTCTACCTTATGGCCGCTTATCTACAGAGCCAACCGCGATCAGATCCGTGATCCCAAACGGCTCTGGCCTGGGCAAGTCTTCGTAATACCCCGTAATTTCAGCCATGACGAAGCCGTTGAGGCACGACGATTTTCCAACAAAAAGTAATTAGTATCAAAGCTCTTTGTGCGGATAAGACAGCAATTGCGTAAACCTATTTTTCCTTGACACTCAAATGGGTTTTGTATACTGTATACAAGATTTTTACCGTCACTGTAAAATATTCGTATATATAGATAGTATTATTAAAAACGGTGTATCAAAAGCAATGGCTCTGTCGTAAAAACGGAGCCAAGCGAGATAAAAAAACCCTTTTTAAATAGATGGTTGCAAGACCGCATTATCGCTTTCATAGGGCCATAGGCTATCTGGTATTAAATCTAAGGAGAGATACATGACAACAGAAACCGCAAAAATTATCTGGACAAAAATTGACGAAGCACCAGCACTTGCAACATACTCCCTGCTTCCTATCGTAAATGCATTCACCAAAGCAGCTGGTGTTGTTGTTGAAACAAGAGATATCTCTGTAGCAGGGAGAATCATTGCAAACTTTCCTGATTACCTGACAGAAGCGCAGAGAATGCCGGATTATCTGGCTGAACTGGGTGATCTGACACAAAAACCTGAAGCCAATATTATCAAACTGCCTAACGTCAGTGCTTCAATTCCTCAGCTGAAGGCCGCTATCAAGGAATTGCAGGAGCAGGGCTATAAGCTCCCTGATTATCCTGAAGAGCCGAAAGATGACGCAGAAAAAAAACTGCACGCTCGATATGCCAAGTGCCTGGGAAGTGCCGTTAACCCTGTTTTGCGTGAAGGTAACTCTGATAGAAGGGTGGCAGCTTCAGTAAAACAATACGCCAAAAAACATCCGGTTAAACTGGGTGCCTGGAGTCCTGAGTCGAAGACGCATGTATCACATATGACAGCTGGAGATTTTTACCATAGTGAAAAATCCACTACGATGAAAAAGGCTGGCGATGTAAAAATCGAGTTTGTTGATCAAGCCGGAAAAGTCACTGTTCTTAAAGAAAAACTGCCTCTTTTGGAAGGTGAAGTCCTTGATGGGGCATTTATGAATGTTCGTGCTTTGCGCACATTCATTGCCGAGCAGATCGATGACGCAAAAGCAAAAGGTGTGTTGTTCTCAGTACACCTCAAAGCGACCATGATGAAAATATCCGATCCGATCATGTTCGGTCATTTCGTCTCCGTCTTCTACCAGGACGTTTTTGAAAAGCATGCAGCTACTTTTAAAGAGCTGGGTGTCAATCCGGATCTTGGTATGGGCGACCTTTACCTGAAAATAAAGAATTTGTCGGCAGACAAACAGGCAGAGATTGAAGCGGATATTCAGGCAGTGTACAAGAAAAGACCTGAGCTGGCGATGGTTGACTCTGCTAAGGGAATCACCAATCTTCATGCGAGTAATGATATCATCATCGATGCATCCATGCCTGTTGTAGTCCGTGATTCGGGGATGATGTGGGGACCGGACGGAAAACTGCACGATACCAAGTGTGTCATTCCCGACACCTGCTATTCCGAGTGGTATCAGGAATGCATTGATTTCTGCCAGAAAAACGGTTCCTTCGATCCTTCGACCATGGGTTGCACCTCCAACGTCGGCCTCATGGCGCAAAAGGCTGAGGAATATGGTTCTCACGACAAAACCTTTAAGGTCCCGGGAAATGGCTCGGTGCGTGTCGTCGATGCTGCAGGAGAGGTGCTGTTCCAGCACACTGTAGAAGAAGGCGATATCTGGCGTGGTTGCCAGGCAAAAGATCTGCCGATTCAGGACTGGGTCAAACTTGCAGTTAACAGGGCACGAGCTACCGGTGCACCAGCAATATTCTGGTTGGACAAAAACAGGGCACATGATTCCCAGATGATTCTGAAAGTAAATCAGTACCTGAAGGATTATGATACCAATGGTCTTGATATTCAGATTATGTCCCCTGTGGAAGCGATGCGCTTCACTCTCCCACGGGCAAAAGCCGGTTTAGATACGATTTCCGTAACCGGAAATGCCTTGAGGGATTATATCACCGACCTGTTCCCGATTCTTGAGCTGGGTACCAGTTCAAAGATGCTCTCAATCGTACCGCTGTTGGCTGGTGGCGGACTTTTCGAGACAGGTGCAGGCGGCTCGGCACCCAAACATGTTCAGCAGTTCCAGCAGGAAGGGTACTTGAGATGGGATTCACTTGGTGAGTTTCTGGCGCTAACCGTATCATTGGAGCATCTGGCTAATACCTTCAAAAATGAAAAAGCCCAGCTTCTAGCAGATACCCTTGATCAGGCAACTGCCAAATTTCTGGATAACAACAGGAATCCGGCGCGTAAAGTTGGCCAGATTGATAACCGTGGCAGCCATTTCTATCTGGCAATGTACTGGGCCGAAGCTTTGGCAGCACAAACCAAGGACAAAGAACTCCAGACACGTTTTGCCAATGTAGCGAAACAGCTTCAAGAAAATGAGTCAAAAATCAATGAAGAGCTGATCGCTGCTCAGGGCAAGCCGGTTGACATGGGTGGGTATTACAACCCTAATCTGGCAATGGTGGAAAAAGCCATGCGTCCGAGCCCAACCCTGAATGCTATTGTTGACTCGATTAATTAATAAGATTGGCTATAAAGCTCTTTCATAACTTAGATGTACTGCACACAGTGAGCTAGATGGAATATACATACGTTACCGTACCTTCAGGGAAGAAAATCACCATGGGAAGTGACGGCATGCTTACTGTGCCGAATAATCCGATTATTCCCTATATTGAAGGTGACGGCACCGGTGTTGACATCTGGAAAGCTTCAGTTCGTGTTTTTGACGCCGCCGTAGGCAAAGCCTACGGCGGAGCGAAAAAAATCAGCTGGATGGAAGTGTATGCTGGCGAGAAACCCTTTAACCGATTTCGTAATGAGATGGGTGATAAAGCCTGGTTACCGGATGAGACCATACAGGCGTTCAAAGAGTTTCTCGTTGGGATTAAAGGTCCGCTGACAACTCCGATAGGTGGCGGGATCCGCTCTTTGAATGTTGCCCTCAGGCAGATATTGGACTTGTATACCTGCCTTCGCCCTATCCGCTATTTTCAGGGAGTTCCCACACCGGTTAAAAGGCCTGAAGATGTTGATATGGTCATTTTTCGCGAAAACTGCGAAGATATTTATTCAGGCATTGAATGGATGACCGGCACACCGGAATGTGAGAAGATTATACATTTTCTGATCAAGGAAATGGGAGTCAATAAGATCCGATTTCCCGACTGCTCCTCCATCGGTATTAAGCCGATCTCCCGCAGCGGCTCAGAACGGTTGATTCGAGCTGCAATTCGGTATGCATTAGATCATAAACGCAAGTCAGTAACTATTGTTCACAAGGGCAATATCATGAAGTTTACTGATGGTGCGTTCAAGGATTGGGGCTATGCAATGGCCACGTCTGAATTTCGCTCGCGGGTTATCACTGAACGTGAATCATGGATTATTAATAATCAGGACCGTAATCCTGCCCTGACAGTTGAAGAAAATGCAAAGATGATCGATCCTGGGTATGAAATGATGTCCACCCAGCAGCAGAACGATATTTGTAACGAGGTCGAGGCTGCTCTGACGCTGCTACCTACTCATG
The DNA here is from genome assembly GCA_019352135.1 of Pseudomonadota bacterium. Classification (GTDB taxonomy): domain Bacteria; phylum Desulfobacterota; class Desulfuromonadia; order Geobacterales; family Pseudopelobacteraceae; genus JACRCG01. Next base: position 7,502 of record JABBNX010000027.1, on the reverse strand, counting down.
GAAATGGCCAGTTAAAGAAACTGCTTATGATCAAGGACACTATAGCAGATATAACGCTCCAACAGGTTTTGACACGTGCCAAAGAATTTGATGTTGTTGCTACTATGAACCTTGAAGGGGACCTTCTTTCAGATGCATTGGCTGCACAGGTTGGTGGCATAGGTATAGCACCTGGTGCAAACATAAATTATGTAACCGGGCATGCTATTTTTGAAGCTACTCACGGAACTGCGCCAAAGTATGCCAATCTTGACAAAGTCAACCCCGGGTCTGTGATACTTTCAGGAGTAATGATGCTGGAATATCTTGGATGGCAGGAAGCTGCGGATATTATTGTCAAAACTCTTGAGAGAACTATTGGCCAGAAACGTGTGACGTACGATTTTGAACGAATGATGCAGGGTGCAACATTACTTTCCTGCTCAGGTTTTGCAGATGCTCTGATAGAAAATATGTAATAAATTGCAGTTAGCAGGGGCTGGGATACAACTCCCTGCCTTATTTTACAAAAAAATGAAAGAGGAGGTAAATGTATGGCTCGTAAAAAGATTTCACTTATTGGTGGTGGTCAGATTGGTGGCGTTCTTGCTCAGCTTTGTGCATTGCGTGAACTTGGCGATGTTGTCCTTTTTGACATTGTTGAAGGGCTGCCACAGGGAAAGATGCTCGACATTGCTGAAGTTGGTCCTGTCGATCGTTATGATGTAAACCTCAAGGGAACCAACAGTTATGAAGACATCAAAGGTTCCGATGTTGTCATCGTTACTGCCGGGTTGCCACGCAAGCCGGGTATGAGCCGTGATGACCTGATTGAAGTCAACTCAAAAATTATGACTTCTGTTGCTGAAGGCATCAAAACATACGCTCCTGACTCGATAATTATTGTAATTTCCAATCCACTTGATGCCATGGTTACCCTCTGCCAGAAAATCACCGGTTTCCCTTACAACCGTGTTATCGGTCAGGCTGGTGTGCTTGACTCAGCTCGTTTCGCCAGCTTTATCGCTTGGGAGCTTGGCGTATCTGTCAAGGATGTAACCGCTATGACTCTTGGTGGCCACGGTGACGATATGGTGCCTCTGGTACGTTATGCAAGCGTCAACGGCATTCCGGTAACAGAGCTTCTTGAGCAGAAGTACGGTGCCGAGAAGGGCAAAGAAGTTATGGAAGCCATGGTTAAGCGTACCCGTGGTGCTGGCGGCGAAGTTGTCGCCCTGTTGAAAACTGGCTCAGCTTTTTATTCACCGGCTTCTTCCGCTATCACCATGGCGGAATCAATTCTTAAGGACCAGAAACGCGTCCTGCCAACCTGCTGCTACCTGCAGGGTGAATTTGGTGTAAACGGTTTCTACGTTGGCGTACCTGCCGTGCTTGGTGAGAAGGGTGTCGAAAGTATCATCCAGTTCAAACTTGATGCAACAGAGCAGGCAATGATGGACAAGTCTGTTGCTGCTGTTAAGGAACTTGTGAGCAGCATGAAGTAGTATTTGATTCCAGGTATCTGGAAGTTGGTGAAAGAAGGGTGGAGTTGTCGCCCTTCTTTTGCTACTTTTTGGAACCTGTATTTACCACCTTTTATTACGGGAAAAGGAGTCTTTCTAGATGGAAAAGAAACTGCCAAAAATTGAAATCATTGAGAAGTACTGCAAGGGGTGCCATATCTGTGTTGAGTTCTGCCCTAAAGACGTGCTCGAAATGAAGGGCTTTTATGCCTCTGTAAAAAACCTTGAAGCATGTATTAAATGTATGCAGTGCGAATTGCGTTGTCCCGATTTTGCTATCAAAGTCATAACCGAATAAAATCTACAGGAGGAAATGAACAGTGTCCAAAAAAGTAGCGTTTCTTCAGGGTAATGAAGCAGCCGCACACGGCGCATTATACGCCGGTTGCAACTTCTTTGCAGGCTACCCGATAACCCCCTCTACCGAGGTTTCTGAAGTTCTGTCTGCCGAATTGCCAAAAATTGGCGGAAAATTCATGCAGATGGAAGATGAAATTGCCGCTATGGCAGCCATTCTCGGTGCATCACTGACTGGAGCCAAAGTATTGACCTCCACATCAGGACCAGGTCTCTCTCTGAAACAGGAATTGATTGGCTATGGCTGCATCGCCGAAATTCCCTGCGTTGTGTACAATGTAATGCGTGGCGGTCCTTCAACCGGTATGCCTACCGGACCTTCACAGTCTGACGTTATGTGTGCAAAATGGGGCACCCACGGTGACCATCCGGCAATCTGCCTTGTACCGGCTTCAGTCCAAGAAACCTACGAAGAGATTATTCGCGCATTTAACCTCTCTGAGAAGTATCGCACTCCGGTTATGGTTATGCCTGATGAAATCGTAGCTCACATGCGTGAGCGGGTTGTTTTTCCGGAACAGGGCGAAATTGGAGTCGTACCACGCAAGTCACCAACAGTACCACCTGAACAGTACAAGCCGTACGACACCAGCTTCGGCGACGTCCCACCATTGGCAGCTTTTGGTTCCGGTTATAAGTTTCATGTTACCGGCCTTAACAAGGCGGCAGATGGTTTCCCGACGACCAAGGCCAGTCTCGTTCAGGCTGAAGAAGAGCGACAGGTTCGCAAAGTAGATGCGAATGTTGACGATATTGTTACATTTGAAGAGTATATGCTTGATGATGCCGAAGTCGTAGTAGTAGCGTATGGCTCTACATCACGTTCTGCACGTTATGCCGTAAATGTTGCCCGGGAACAGGGCATCAAAGCCGGCATGTTCCGTATTAAAACCTTCTGGCCGTTCCCTGACAAGCAAATCAAGGCGTTGGCCGGCAAGGTCAAAGGATTTGTGATTCCTGAGATGAATCTGGGTATGTGCTCACTTGAGATTGAGCGTTGCGCACAAGGCAAGGCCCCGGTACTTGGAATATTCCGGGTAGATGGCGAGCCGATCAATCCCGACCAGATCCTCGATAAGATCAAGGAGGTTAAATAACCATGGCTTTTGATTATGATAAATATCTTCGTCCCGGCAAATTGCCCCACATCTGGTGCCCAGGCTGCGGCCATGGCATCGTCATGAAGGGGTTGATTCGAGCCATGGACACCCTCAATCTTAAAAAAGAGGAGACTGCTGTTGTCTCCGGCATCGGTTGTGCCTCACGTCTTCCCGGTTATATCGACTGTTGCACTCTGCACACAGCTCACGGACGTGCCGCTGCGTTCGCAACTGGAGTCAAGATGGCCAAACCGGAAATGAATGTTATTCTGGTTGGTGGTGATGGCGATGGGACCGCAATCGGCGGCAATCACTTCATCCACGCGTGCCGACGTAACATCAACATGACATACATTATCATGAACAACTATATCTACGGAATGACCGGTGGGCAGTTTTCCCCTTGCACTCCGACAGGCGCCAAGGCATCCACGACTCCTTACGGCAACCCTGATCCCGGTTTTGATATCGCCAAATTGGCAATCGGTGCCGGTGCTACCTTTGTTGCCCGTGGCACAGCATTCCATGCCAACCAGATCGATAAACTGATTGCAGAAGCAATCCAGCACAAGGGTTTCTCGGTCGTCGAAATCCTTGACGACTGTCCGACCACCTATGGGCGTCGTAACAAGTATAAGTCGGTCATCGAAATGATGAACCGCCTGAAAGAGGTTGCGGTGCCGGTGAAGGCTGCCGAAAAGATGACTGCTGAGCAACTGCAGGGCAAAGTTCTGACCGGTGTTCTCTACAAGGACGAAACCAAGCCTGAGTATACTGCCGAGTACGCTAAAGTTATTGAGCGCGCCACGGCTGCCAAGTAACAATTACAGGAAAAGGAGCGATATATTCATGTCTAGATATGAACTCAGGTTTTCCGGTGCAGGTGGACAGGGTCTGATCACCGCCGGGATCATCATGGCCAAAGCCGCTTCGATATACGAAGGGAAACAGGCTGTTCAGTCGCAGAGCTACGGCCCTGAAGCGCGTGGTGGTGCGTCAAAATCGGAAGTTATCATTTCAGATGGCCCGATTGATTACCCAAAAGCTACATCTGTCGACGCATTATTAGCCATGACACAGGAAGCGTGCGACAAGTATACGCACGACCTAAAAAGTGGCGGCATCCTGTTGGTAGATTCCGATCTCGTAACGAATCTTCCAAAAGGAAATTTTAAGATAGTCTCTTTCCCGATTATTAATACAGCTAAAAACGATGTTGGTCGTGAGATTGTTGCAAACATCGTTGCTTTGGGAGCTATGGTTGCATTAACTGGTCAGGTTAGCCGTGAAAATGCCGAGAAGGCAGTTCTTTCAAGTGTACCTGAAGCATTTATTGAGCTGAACAGGAAGGCCTTCAGTATCGGATATGAGAAGGCTATGGCTGCCAACGCCTAAAAATATTTAATAAACTGTAGCACGAAAGGCCCGGTGCATTTTCATCGGGCCTTTCGTGCTTTATGCAACATGGCTACGAAGAATCTCAGATGATACTATGATTTGTGCATTGGGGACTGAAATGCAGGAAGCTTGCTGGTATGGAGTGCTGAGTGCCATGTCCATAGCTGAACTGCCTTCATCGGACTTATCTGGCTTGCCGTTATCAGTATAGTAGTGATAAGCTACAAAGAAAATGCTATTGTTCTAAGAATCTTGCAAAGTTACGATATAAAGGAATTGTAAATGTTTCAGTTTATGCGTATTCCATTTACAACAGTCAAATATGAAAACTCCTGAGTGTTTTGAAATACTGGTCCTCAATGGTTTGGTTGATGAGGTTGTTTCCCGGCTGATGAGCGGTAAAGAAGCTGATGTGTATGTTGTTAAGTCACAGGGAGAGCTTTGTTGCGCCAAGGTGTATAAAGATGCTCGCAAGCGTAGTTTCAGCCAACTGGCTCAATATCAGGAAGGGCGTAAGGGGCGCAATAGTCGTCAGGCACGAGCCATGCAAAAGAATACAAAGTTCGGGCGCAAGGAAACTGAAGAAGCCTGGAAAAATGCCGAGGTAGATGCACTGCGAGCTCTGGCTGAGGCGGGGGTACGCGTCCCACAAGTTTATAACTACATTGCCGGTGTTCTGCTGATGGAATATGTCGTCGATGCCGATGGCAACGCGGCCCCCCGGCTTAATGATCTCCGGTTAACAGGAGCAAAGGCTCGTGAATATCATCGTGAGTTGATGAGAGAGATTGTACTTATGCTGTGCGCTGGAATTATTCATGGTGATTTGTCTGAGTACAATGTGCTTGTCGGTCGCGACGGTCTCGTTGTTATAGATCTTCCACAGGCAATTAACGCTGCAGGCAATAATAATGCCCGTATTATGCTTGAGCGTGATGTAGAAAACATAACCGCCTACTTTGGTCAATTTGCTCCTGAACTAACTTCGACAGATTACGGGAGGGAAATCTGGAAACTGTATGCGAGTGGCAAACTTAGCGCTACTTCTATACTGACAGGAGTTTTTGAACAGAACAATAGTCCGGCAGACGTAAAAGGAGTCATGCGTGAGATTGACTATGCACGGATTTTATATGAACGCACTTTAGCGAGGAAGACATAGATCTCCTGTTTTTTTATGACACTGTTGTTCGAATCGGCATCGGTGAACTTAAAATGAGACATCTCCACACAAAATATCTGTTCTGTTTATTCATGCTCTTGTATACATCCCCAGGGTTTGCTGAAGAGCTTTATCGGCAATTTTCGTTGGGTGTAGCAAATCTTACTGCGACTCCTCATGATGTCATGGCTCCTGAGCCGGGCGTGATAACTGCACAGTATGGTTTTAGAATCGCTAATGACTTTATGCCGTATTTGGGGACGGGGTTGGCATATACGTATCAACCGGATATGAAGTCCGGTGAAATAACAAATTTTAAGACAGGAGTTGCTGCCCAACTTGGTTTCAGCTATAGTCTTGGTACAAATTCCACCCTGAAATTGGACTACAAATATCTCTCGTTATCACCGGAACAACCACATGGCGATTCCAACGCCCCACCGCAATCCCTCGGAATCGGGCTGGATATCAAATCTTGAATAAATAGCCCTGATAATCAGGATTCGTAAGTTAATAAATACATTTCTTGTTTATTAACTTAAAGAAACGGTTGCTAAGTTATTGATAAGGATATTCAAGAATGCCGCGCTACGTCGAACCGCTGTTTCGTCCCCCCAGTGAAGCAAGAAGCCTGATATTCCAGATTACAATTGGCTGCTCCCAGAATCAATGCCGTTTTTGTGGAATGTATAAGGGCAAGAACTTCCATGTTCGTTCATACGAGGAAATACTTGAAGAAATTGCAGGTATTCCGGTACATTACCGCCCAAGAATAGATAGGGTCTTTCTGGCTGATGGAGATGCACTGGTATACCCGTTTGACGGTCTCTGCTCCATTCTTGATGCACTGATAGCAACATTTCCCGGCCTGACACGGGTCTCTTCGTATGCTTCTCCCAATAGCCTGACGACCAAGAGTTCAGAACAGTTGGCAGTGCTTCGCTCCAAGAGGCTGAAAATTCTCTATTTCGGATTGGAGTCTGGTGATGATGCTACACTGTTGGCCGTGAATAAAGGCTTTAAATCTGATCAAATGGCAGAACTGGCTCTCGGGGCCCGTGTGGCGGGCATAAAACTTTCGGTAACAGCGATCCTCGGTCTTGCAGGAAGTGAGCGAAGCCTGCACCATGCGCGAGCGACTGCAGAGTGGGTTAATCGGGTAAATCCAGAATATTTTTCGTTCTTAACCATGTTTCATCGTCATAATGATGACTTTATCCATTCACTCCAGCAATGTACCCGACGCGAACTGATGCAGGAGGCACGAGAAATGCTGCAATATCTCCATCCTCTCAAAACCATTCTCCGTTCAAATCATGTCTCCAATTTCCTTGACTTGGCGGGCAGTTATCCCAAGGACCGTGAGCGGTTGATCACGGATGTGGATTTAGCTCTTAAACATGCTGCTCTGCGAACCGGATTTTTGGATGAAGTGCCGGCCTATCAGGAAGAGTACTATTGATGTAACCTCTTTTATCTTGCCGTAAATGCATCATAAATGCTACTTTGCCTCCGCTTCGAATCAATCAGTGGAGGTTTTTTTGTGAGCATATTTCGTTATCTGACGGCCGGTGAGTCGCACGGGCCTCAGTTGAGTGCAATTATTGAAGGGGTTCCAGCGGGGATACATCTCTCAGTCGAAACCCTGAATCATGATCTTTCACGGCGGCAACAAGGGTACGGTCGTGGTGACCGGATGAAGATTGAGAAGGATGCCGCACAACTCCTCTCCGGTGTGCGCTGGGGAGAAACTATTGGATCACCGATTACACTGGTGGTGACTAACCGCGATTGGGAAAACTGGTCTGAGAAAATGTCGCCGCTTTCGGAGCATCGTGATGATTCGATTGCTGTTACCCGGCCGCGCCCCGGCCATGCCGATCTCTCAGGCGTTTTGAAGTATCATCATAGTGATGCGCGCAATGTTTTGGAACGCTCCAGTGCCCGTGAAACAGCGGTTCGGGTAGCTGTAGGCGGCGTGGC
>JABBNX010000001.1 GCA_019352135.1 Pseudomonadota bacterium | reverse complement strand
TTTAAATAACTAAACCCGGAAACCAGCTCCTTAAAGGCGAAGATTTTCGGGTTTAGTTATTTGTGGTTCTTGTCTGCGGGTGCAAATCCTAAAGTGTTATTTCAACACCTTTGTGGAATGGCTTGAGGGAAACCCGGCCTTTTTTCGTAGTCTCGCCTACCGGCTGAAACAACGTCTATTGCATGTTGCCGTTCTATGAATATAACTGCTAAACGAAGGATGTCATGCACATGTTCATCAACAGAAGACGAATTGCTTCCCAGGTTGCGAACAGTGTAACTATGAAGTAAATGTGAATTTTTGATCGTAGCAAAGAATCTGCCTTCCCATTTTTTAAAAAACTGATTACGATGCATCTGATTACCTAAAAAAAATTATCCTTTGTCTTATTGAAACAGAAAAATAGCTACTCCAAAGGAATCCATGAATATCACCATTCATACGCTCGTTGCTGTCTTGAGCCTCAGTAATTTCCTTCTAGCCATAGTGTTTATTGTTCAATACCGAGCGAACAAAACCCACTGGAACAGTGATAAGCGCACCACAGAAGAAGATGCATTGCAGAAAAGTGACGCGAAATACCACGTCCTGTTCAGAGATTCACCGGATGCGTATCTGATCATCATGGATGGCGCCTTTGTTGATTGTAATCGGGCTGCTGAGTCCCTTTTACGCGGTGAACGAGCACAGATTATCGGCCAGTCTCCAGAAATCCTCTCGCCTGATTTTCAACCGGATGGCAGAAAATCTTCGGACTCGGCAAAGGACAAGATTACCGTTGCCATACAGACTGGAAACTGCATCTATGAGTGGGTTCATCGCCGGTTTGACGGGTCTGACTTCATTGTTGAGGTATCCATATCGTCAATAATGCTTGAGGGGAAGCTGGCTTTATTTACCACGTGGCGAGATATTACCGAGCGCATACAGGTACAAAAAGCACTTATGGAAAACGGATATCGCTGGAAGTTTGCCATTGAGGGCTCCGGTGACGGTGTCTGGGATTGGAACATCCAGACCGGTGAGTCAAAATATTCCATGCGCTGGAAGGAGATGCTGGGATATGCCGAATCCGACATCTTTCCCGTTAATAATGAATGGATTGACATGGTTCATCCCGATGACCGGTCATATGTAAAGACGGCAATGCAGGCATACTTGGATAAAATGACGCCAATTTATGTTGTTGAATACCGTATGAAATGTAAGGACGGGAACTACAAATGGATACTTAGTCGAGGCATGGTGGTAAATCGCAGCAGCGATGGCACAGCGCTTCGAATGATTGGTACACAGACCGACATCAGCGATCGCAGGCTGGTAGAAGAGGCGCTTGAGGAATCAAACCGCAAGCTTGAAGCACTCAGTGCTACTGATGGCTTAACAGGGATAGCCAATAGACGACGATTCGACGAGATACTGGCCAAGGAATATGCCCGGCATGCCCGATCAGGGGCCGAACTGTCACTTGTCCTGCTGGATATCGACCACTTCAAGTCGTTTAACGACAATTACGGACATGTCAAAGGTGACGAGTGCCTCCGGGATATTGGCCGCGTTATTGCCGGTTGCACATCCCGTGCTGCAGATCTTGCCGCCCGTTATGGTGGCGAAGAGTTTGCCTGCATTCTGCCCGAGACAGATCACAACGGAGCGGTTGTGATTGCTGAGAAGATCTGCAGCAGCATCCAGGCCCTTGCCATTCCCCACAAGGGGTCGAGCTCAGCGGATTGTATTACCGCCAGTATTGGTGTTGTAACAAAACAGTGTACCATAGCCGGATCAGCAGTGGATATCGTTGCCCACGCAGATGAGCTGCTTTACCAGGCCAAATCCGGAGGCCGGAATCGGGTAGAATACGTTATTAACCCCTATTAGCCGGTATCAGAACATAACACGTTTCGTAACCAATCAAGATCCAGAAGAAATCTCCGGATTGAATGTGCGAAAACACTGCCCACTTTATTCAGCCTGGATTTTCAACAATTCTCCTGCGTTCCATTCCACCCCCCTATTCATGTCAGAAACTGTCAGATTTTTCTTTGCATCTTATTATTCAAAATGTCATATAATACAAAAACGAAACAATGTTATTCTTTATTTACAGGTATACGCGGGAAACAATAAATGAATAGAGCCACCGAGAACACCTTTGTTACGTCGTTGCGTATTATTGTGGTTGAGGACAATCATGAATTACGCGATATCCTTGTGACCGGGTTACATTATTTCGGGCACCGATTGCGTGGCGTCAGTGACGGCCAGACGTTGGACAGAGCCCTCGCTGAGTCGCCGGCCGACATAATTATACTCGACCTCGGTCTGCCAGGAGAGGATGGTATTGCTATCGCCAGACGTCTCCGCAAAAATTATAGCTACGGGGTTGTCATGGTCACAGCCAGAGGCAGGACCGATGAGCGAGTACTTGGGCGGGAGAGTGGTGCCGATCTGTATTTTGTCAAGCCGGTTGATATCCGGGAGCTGAATGCAGCCTTGGTCAACCTGGCCCACCGGCTCTTTAAAAGAACACAGCCTGCATGGCGCTTTACTTCACAAACCTCGATGCTGCAGACACCTCAAGGGGTGACGATTCACCTGACAGCCCAGGAATGCCTTTTGATGCAGAAGCTGCTTGAAGTCCCGGGCTCTAATGTACCTCGCAGAGAAATTTTCACGGTGCTTAATCAACCGGACGACATCTACGCCGATAAACGGCTTGAAACGCTGGTCAGTCGCCTGAGAGGCAAGGTTAAGTCCGCCGATATAACCTCAGAATTGCCGGTACGCGCCCGGCACAATCTGGGTTACGCCTTTCTGGCCGAGGTTAGACCATGAGCAATGAACCGGTCGGCGTTGTGGCAGAGACAGCCATACGTGCAGATGGACAAAAGAGGAGCGAATCACCACCAGCAGGGCATGACGCAGACGTGCGTTTTGTAGAGGAGTCGCACCAGAAGGATGATATCCTGTCCAACCTGAACCGGTTGCTGGTCGAGCTGGCACCGGAGGCGATCATCGTTTTCGATGTCAAGCTTAACCACATTATTGACGCCAATGTCAGGGCGGAACAGTTATTCGGCTGCAGCCGCGAGATTTTGCTGAAATCCAGCCCTCTTGATTTTTATATGCAAAAACAACCTGATGGTCTGCTGGTTAGTGACAGTTTTTTAAAAAACTGTAAAAAGATCATTGCTGGAGAGGTTCTAGTCATCGAACGGGCTATCAGAAGTGCTTCAGGAAACGAAGTCGTATGCGAGTTACGGATGGTCAGTCTTCCATCGCCGCACAATCTGCTGATCCGTACCAGTTTCTTCGACATCACCGAGCGTATGCGAACCCAAAAAGAGCTGACCAACGCTCTTGCCCGCGAACACCGACTGAATGAGGAACAGCGGCATTTCATGGGGCTCGTCTCACACGAATTACGCACTCCGCTGTCAATAATCGACGGCACGGCTCAACTGCTGGCAATGACCACCTGCAAGGACAAAGAGTGCCTCATACATGCCGAGCGCATCCTGTCCGCAACGAAACGCCTCTCCAGTCTGATTGACACCTGTCTTACCGAGGAGCGGCTCTGCACATCCGGCTGGACTCCCGTCATGGTGTGTGAAGATATCCGCCACTTGGCTCTGAATATCATTATCCAGGCCCAGGCCGGCACGGATCAGCACCTGATTCTATCTGACCTGGACAGTCTTCCCGATCAGTACGACTGTGATCCGATGCTGATTAAAGTGATGCTTAACAACCTGCTCGACAATGCCATTAAATATTCCCCGGATGGCGGCCAAATCCGTGTACGAGGATGGTGCGACACCGAGGGTGAATTATTTTTCGAAGTAGTCGATCAGGGCGTCGGCATTGCTGCTGACCAGCTCGAAAAGGCATTTGATCGTTTCTACCGCATCTGGCACGTACCCGGAATTGCCGGCGCCGGCCTTGGCCTGTATATCGTAAAACGTATCGCCGAACTCCATGGCGGCGCTGTCCGCTGCAGCAGCAAACCGGGGCGTGGTTCTACCTTCACCGTACACCTTAACAGCAAAAAATGCTTATAGATCACCGCTGATTCAACCACTCTATCGTCCTCACGCACCGTTTGCCGTTTTCCATCTACCTCTTATCTGTCAGTATTTGTCAGAAACTGTCAGTTGTAATGTGTATACAAAGCATATCATTTCTATTATTTAATTTAATTGTTTTATCTAACCCTAAAAGTTTTTGGGTTCTCGGGAGAAATAGCAATGAAGTGGTTCAGGAATATGAACATTGGTGCCAGATTGTCAGTCAGCTTTGCCATTGTGGTCGCGCTGATCGTCTGTATGGCGGCGTTCGGATTGATCAAGCTGGCACTGATGGAACAACAGATCGAATATCTTGCTACCGGCAATGCCGTCAAGCTTATGGCTTCGTCCGACTCGACCAACGCAATCCAATCCGTATACCGGTCCATCGATCTTATGGTAATGGAAGATAAGAGTGACCACGCGCGTACCGTGGAAAAAGAGAAGCTCGAGGCGGCCCGCGCCCGCTATCGCGCGGCGATCAAAATTCTGGATGAGAAAGAAAAAAGTGATCAGGGCAAACAGATCATTGAAAAGGTCAAGCAGGCCCTGGCTGCGGCCGCTACAACTAATAACCGTGTCATCGAACTGGCCCTGGCGGGCAAAGGCAACGAGGCCCATGATCTGATGGTGAAGGAGGCCAATCCGCTCTATACTCCAATATTCACGGCATTTGCAGAGCTTGATGCCTACCAGAAAGCGCAGATAGAGTCGCGCCACAACAGTGCCATTACCTGCTACCAGGCCGCCCGGAATGGTTTCATAACAATTCTTGTAATTGCAGTGCTGGTCGCCCTGCTCTGTGCCTTTCTCATCAGTCGCAGCATCACCCGCCCCCTCTCTGGCATGCTGACGATGCTGAAAGATATCGCCCAGGGAGAAGGGGATCTGACCAAGCGGCTGGATGCATCGGCACAGGATGAGCTGGGAGAAGTCAGCCGCTGGTTTAATCAGTTTATCGAGAAATTAAACAGCATAATCGGTCAGGTGGCTCTGACGACGTCGCAAGTAGCGGCAGGCGGCAGTCAGGTTCATACGGCATCGGTTCAGATGGCCACCGGCGCCGAGCAGATGGCTTCCCAATCAGGCACTATTGCTACTGCCAGTGAAGAGATGGCCGCCACATCAGGAGACATTGCCCGCAACTGCGGGTCAGCGGCAGAAGCCTCTCAACAGGCCAATCAGATGGCCGTAGCCGGCTCACAGGTGGTGGAAGCGACCGTAGCAATTATGAATCAAATATCCGACCGGGTTAAATCCACCTCAGTCACCATTCAGAGCCTGGGGACCCGCTCCGACCAGATCGGTGAGATCATTGGCACTATTGAGGATATCGCCGACCAGACCAATCTTCTGGCACTTAACGCCGCCATTGAGGCGGCCAGGGCTGGCGAGCAGGGACGCGGATTTGCGGTTGTTGCTGACGAGGTCAGGGCTCTGGCCGAACGGACTACCCGGGCAACGAAAGAGATCGGCGAAATGATTAAGGCGATTCAGAGCGAGACCGGTACGGCAGTCACCGCCATGGATGAAAGTGTCCGGAAGGTGGAGCAGGGGCGCACGGAGGCCGCCAAGTCTGGCGAAGCGATCCAGAGTGTCCTGCAGCAGATCAATGAGGTCAGCATGCAGGTAAACCAGATCGCCACCGCCGCCGAGGAGCAGACCGCTACCACCAGCGAGATCAGCCGGAATATGCTGGAAATCACCGATGTTGTGCAGCATACCGCCCGGGGAGCCCATGAGTCGGCCGCCGCGGCAACCGAGCTGAATTATGTTGCAGAGAGTCTCAAGCGCCTGGTCGGGCAGTTCAAACTGGCCTAACGACAAATGGCTACCGACTTGAACAGCGCAGATCGAATAGTGGCATTAAAAATCGTCGCTATTTATACGCTTTTCAGTTGCATCTGGATTGGTGTCTCCGACATCGTCCTGAATGAATTCATATCAGATCCAGCCTTCCTCATCCGGATCAATATTTTTAAAAATATCCTCTTTATCGTACTAACCATTGCCCTGTTATATCAGCTGATTAAGCGCTATTCACAGCTTTCCCGCGAGGCGCAGGATGCACGAATCCAACTCGAATCTCATCTTACCGCCCTCGATCACTCCAGAGCCGCCCGTCAGGATGCGCTGGAGAATCTTGCCATTGTTACCAGCGGAGTTCCAACACTGATTGCCCATATGGACCTGTACCAGCGTTATCAATACGTCAACGCCAACTATGCGGCCTGGGTGGGGCGGCCGGAACATGAGATTGTCGGCGCAACCGTCAGGGAAATAATCGGCGAGGAAACTTACCAAGCCACGGTTGGATGTGTCGAGCAGGTTCTTACTGGTCGCTATGCCTTCATGGAACGGAAGGCGGTCATCCTGGGAAACGAGCGGATACAGCATATGTCGTTTATTCCCCGGTTTGATACGCACGGTGCTGTAGTATCGTATTTTGCACTGATAAACGATATCACCAACATCAAACAGGTGGAACATGCTCTTCTGGCTTCGGAGAATAAATTCAGAACCCTATTGGAAAGTATCCGGTTGGTCGCAGTTATACTCGACTGTAACGGCTCAATCAGTTTTTGTAATGATTTTCTCAGCGAGATAAGCGGGTGGCCGCGCGAGGAGATGATTAACCGGAACTGGTTCGAGCTTTTTGTGCAACAGGAAAAAAGAGAAGCAACAAAAAATACTTTGGGTTCAATTGACTCATCAGCCGGTCTTTCGCTACATTTCGAGGATGCCATCCTGACCCGCTCAGGCGCTCTACGGCAGATAGCCTGGGACATGACACTGTTATGTGACGCAGAAGGGCGTGTAAGCGGGACTGCATTGATCGGAGCGGATGTTACCGAACAGCGTAAAGCGGAAGAGCATCTGTGCCAAGCCCATAAAATGGAGGCGATAGGGACCATGGCCGGTGGCGTGGCCCATGACTTCAACAATCTTCTGACGATTATCATTGGGTGTGCTGAGTTGTTTCAAGGCTGCCGCGACAAAACTGACCACCAGGCTGAACAGTTCATTGACCAGATCATCGAATCTGCCAATCGGGCAGCGAAGCTTACCCACAGCCTGCTGGCCTTCAGCCGCAAGCAGAGCATTGAGGTAACAGCAGTCGACCTGAACAGCCGGGTCAGACAGCTGGAAGGACTTTTATGCCGGATTATCGGTGAGGATATCACTCTCACGGTGTCTCTCTGCAACTGTTCGCTGGGGGTTATGGCTGATGGCGGACAACTGGACCAGGTAGTCTTGAACATAATCGGCAATGCCAGAGACGCCATGCCACGCGGGGGCAACCTACAGATATCGACCTATCTGGATGAACCTACCCATCTGTTGCCAAGGTGCAGCGACGAAACTTCAGGAGTCCCCTGTGCCGTTCTGGAAATAGCCGACACCGGATGCGGAATGAGCAGCACGACCATGGAGAGGATATTTGACCCTTTTTATACGACCAAAGGGGTGGGCAAAGGAACCGGGCTCGGCCTCTCCATGGCCTACGGGATTGTCAAGAGCCACAACGGTTCCATCGAAGTGTCCAGCGAGCAGGGTGAAGGTACAACGTTCAGGATTTTCCTCCCCTGCATCGAACTGTCGCCTGTGATGACAAAAAAAGAACGCATACTCATATTGCCGGAAGGGCATGAAACTATTCTGCTCGTGGAGGATGACCCAATTGTGCGGAGGATCGTAAAGAAGATGCTGGAAAATTACGGATACACGGTTCTGAGTGCACAGAACGGAGAAGAAGGACTCTCTCTGTTCCGAAGTACACTTAACCCCATCCATTTGATCCTCACCGACGTGATTATGCCGGGAAAAAACGGTATTGAGGTGCAACAGGAAATAAATGCGCTCAATCCCGGAATCCCGGCAGTTTTTATGAGTGGCTACTCCGCAGATCTCATGGGACAGATCCAAAACTCCGGGCAGGTTGTCCGCTACGTGACAAAACCGTTGAAGTTGCCGCTTCTGCTCGATACGATACGTGAGGCCCTTGCTTCTGGATCGCCTCCGTTGCACGAAACCGATTTTTTGCTGATGCAACGCAATGAGGATAAAAAGATAGAGCGACCGTGAGCAGCTATATCACGCTAAAATCATCATCACTCAAAGTTAACGGTTAACGGCTCATGCTGTTTGTATACAGATAGTACTCCTGTTTATATACGGCCGATGAAATAAACTTCTGCTATTTCCTTATATTAAAGCTCGCCGGATCATTTCCACTTGTTAGTTCCATAAGGCAGCGCATCATTATGATCAGTTATCCAGGCGGCGATGTCGGCCAAGGGCTTTTCCCCCTGCAAGTCTCTCAGCAACATATGATAGCCGTGCCTGTAGAAAACCTTTCGGGTTGTCTTAGGCATCTTTTCAAGCATTAGAAAGATCGGTTTCGGGGGTATTATCTGGTCATGTTCGCCATACTGGACCAGGGTGGGCAATTGCATTTTCTCCGACCGGGCCAATGCTTTGTCCATCAGATTGGAGAGACCGTATACGGTGTCAATGCGAGTGGCCTTGATAACAAGCGGATCGCGAGCGAAAGACCGCAGCATCTTGAAATTATCTGAGGGAACGACGTGCAGCCCCTCTCCTGTCAGTGTCATCCAGGGGATTGTGTGCGCGGTGACGGCAAGCAGCCACCTTTGATACCACGGCATGGTTTCCCGTCCCCATACCGCCGGTGCAACGAGGATGATGCCGTCAACATTCGGCGGATTAGTCCCGGCCATGGCTACTATTGTCACGGCGCCACCCATGCTCTCTCCGAGTATATAGAGTGGAATGCGTGGATAGCGCTGGTGAACCGCCTTTACAAAACAGGAAAGATCGTTCGTGTATGCCTCGACACCCGACCAAAGCCCGTGTCCAGGTGCACCACCGAAACCGCGCTGGTCATAGGCGTAGCAGGCAATACCGAGGTGGCTCAGATAGTTCCCGGGAGCGGCAAAGAAGTTGCTATAATCGTTAAAACCGTGCAACCCAATAATGACCGCCTTGACCGGGCTATCTTGCGGCAGCCAGGTGCGCATCGGTAAAACCGTTCCGTCAGCAGCGACAAAATGTCCATTTTCAATTCTCGGCTCCACAACCTGTTTCCCAGGCCTGTTTACCAACGGCGAACATGCGGATAAGACAAACAGAACACCTGCAATCATGCCGGGTATGGATACTCTTCTAATACGGTACACGTTTTGTGGCCTTTCTTTTTTTTCTGTCCCGTTATAAAGTGATCAAAAAGACGTACAAGAATCTATTCCGCTGCTAATGACAGCTTTCGGTTTGAACGTGCATAACAATATTACCACATGACACCACTATCTACGATCAACATTTCCGGGATAAGGACCCTGCTGCGGGCATTACGCTCCAGAAACTATCGACTCTTCGTTGCCGGCCAGAGTGTTTCTCTAGTTGGCACATGGATGCAGCAGATTGCCATGAGTTGGCTGGTATACCGTCTAACCGGTTCTGCCTTCATGCTCGGGGTTGTCGGCTTTACAAGCCAAATCCCCACTCTTCTGTTCGCTCCTGTTGCCGGAGTACTTGCCGACCGGTGGAATCGGCGGCGACTGCTGATTATTACCCAGGCTCTTGCCATGGTGCAGGCAGCGTTACTGGCCGCTGCCGTCCTCTCCGGGGTTATCCAGGTCTGGCATATTGTCGTGCTAAGCCTGCTCCTCGGTGTCGTAAACGCCTTTGATATTCCCATACGACAGTCCTTTGTCGTCGAGATGGTGTCTCTTCGGGAAGATCTCGGCAATGCTATTGCACTTAATTCTTCCATGGTAAATGGCGCCCGGCTGATCGGCCCGGCTATTGCCGGACTCTTGGTCGCTTCGGTCGGTGAAGGCATCTGTTTTATCTTAAACAGCGTCAGCTACCTGGCAGTATTGGTAGCGCTCGTCGCCATGCGTCTCCCCCCCCGCCCCCATAACCAGAAGCAGCGACGACACATATTCCATGAACTTCGGGAAGGCTTTAACTACTCTTTCGGATTCGGGCCTATCAGAAGCATCCTGTTACTGGTTGCCCTGGTAAGTTTAACCGGGATGCCATACTCGGTTCTGGCACCCGTTTTCGCAAAAGAGGTTCTCCATGGTGGCGTACATACCTTCGGTTTTCTCATGACGGCATCGGGGTGCGGGGCGTTAGTCGGCACCGTCTACCTTGCATCCCGAAAAAGTGTTCTGGGACTGGGCAAACTCATCGTCCGCGCCGCATTTTTGTTTGCCGTCGGAATAGCGGTCTTTGCATCGTCAAGCAATATCCCGCTTTCACTGATTTCTCTGGTCGTGGCCGGTTTCGGGGCCATGACACTCATCGCGTCCTGCAATACAGTACTCCAGACTATACTTGAAGAAGACAAGAGGGGCCGGGTTATGAGTTTTTTCACCGTTGCGTTCATGGGGATGGCTCCTTTTGGCAGCTTTGGAGCCGGGGCAATGGCCGGCATTATCGGCCCCCGTGAAACCCTCCTGATCGGCGCTGCATGTTGTCTTATCGGAACGCTTGTTTTTGCCGGATATCTTCCTCAAATAAGAGAAAAAGTGCATCCGATATATGTCAAAATGGGAATAATCAATGAAGTTGCCCAAGGAATGGAGTCTGCGACAGAACAGCCACCGCTGCCGGACAGATCAGAGCAACATGAAGTATTGCCCCACTCATGATGCCATGATGGGCAGGCCTCATTTTGGGGCACGATAAATCACCGGATGAGAGGAGGAAGCCTGGGCTCTCACCGAAAATAAATTCACACTGCAAAATCAGCACGCCCCCCGGCAGAGCGAACTATCTATTCTGCATCCTTCTCACTGGTAATATAATCAGGTGGTAATTCGCATTCAGACGGAATCTGAAATGGTATCGGATATCTTATTCCTGCTTTATGTGTTGCTGCAAGGCCCTCGGCTGTGCGTTCCAGCCACGCAAAAGGAATTCCGACAATCAATTCATGATCTTGGGCCATGGCAAACCGCCGGTCTCCCATGCATGGTATTTCGACAATCGGGGCTCCGGTCAACGTGACTTGGGCGATAGCCCGGGAACAAACGCCCGCATCTCCTGACGATCTCATTACAAACTCTCCTCCCTGGTGATAAAGAAAAGCTTGCACAAAACGCATCGCTTGCGCGGAGTTTACATAGATCACCACCAGATCAGGCGTCACTTCTTTAAAGGGGCGCGCCAGCGGATACGTCAACACACCTGCAACACCCTGCTCTACTCGTGGCATCTGTTTCTGCATCGCTGCAGCGGCCTGCTGGTTTTCCTGGTACACACCGGCATTTACCGTACCATCGATCACTCTCCGAGGAGGAGGAATCAGGCCCGTACAGGCCGCCCCGAGCGCACAGTGGCTCGTCGAAGCATCTGCCCAGGTTGACCAGGAGTACATTCTGCTGTAGGCAATTTGCTGGCAAATTGCCAGTCGTTTGCCACGGACCTTGATTTTCAACCCATCAATCAATGCCACATCATGCATCATATTGACACCGACAGGCTGTGTAGCCGGATTGACGGTTTCCCGTACTGTCGCAATAAAATTCTCCATACCGTTCTCCTCTTTTTATATGAAACTTCTTTTTGTGGAAATTGTCTCACGGACTATTGGGAACCCATTTTGAAGGAATTTACGCTCAACGTCAACTACTGCACACTTTGGCATGACTGCCGCAAAAGTTATTTTCACCACTATCGCTATTGAATTTAATAAACCCCACAAACACTTCTGCGGGGTTTACGGGGAACATGAAAAAACAGTCTGTTTAAATTTATTCCATTCAAGTATACTTCTTACCGTGAATACT
Organism: Pseudomonadota bacterium; assembly: GCA_019352135.1. GTDB lineage: Bacteria > Desulfobacterota > Desulfuromonadia > Geobacterales > Pseudopelobacteraceae > JACRCG01. The sequence goes on along the minus strand of JABBNX010000001.1, from coordinate 76,859 downwards.
GTTCAGAAGTAATCATATATATTTTTGGCACACAAGCATCAGGGAGTTTTTGGAACATGCAACCAGTTAATACCAGTAGCATTCAGAACAGCTTTACAACAACGACCCGGAAGATTTCATCCGAGCAAACTTCAAAAGCATCAAAACCTGCTCCTCCTCATAATACACGTCACGCATCTCTCCCAGAGGATATTGTTACCTTGTCAGCGCCTTCAACGGTTGCTCAGGAACCCTCCAAAAGCTCGACCCCCTCAACACCGGTAATTAATGCCGAGAGAGAGGCATTACTGAAAAGCTCTGCCGGCAAGACACGTTTCTCTACATACGCATAAAAATATGTTCTATGAGGTAGCTGTCATCGCATATCATACTCAAACAGGACCGAAAAAGATTAAACCGCACAATAAACAGGTCTGAAACTCCTATCAACAGTTTACTACCAGCTGTTCAAAATCATCCGGATACAGCGGTTCACTTATCACATATCCCTGCAATTGATCACAGCCACTTTGCTTGATCACTGACAATTGTTCCTCCGTTTCTACACCGTTTGCGACCACTGTCATTCTCATATTATGCGACATGGCGATGACAGCCTTGACCACCGCCAGATCATCGGTTTCGGACAGCATGTTCTGTACGAAACTCTTGTCAATCTTTACCCTGTTGGTATGCATTTTTTTTATCCAGTGTAATGAGGATGACCCACAGCCAAAATTATCTATGGCGAGGGTGACGCCCATTTCAGTTAATGCCTGCATGCTGTGTAGCGAATAATCAATATTCGCCATGAGAGTCTTCTCTGTGACATCAAATTCCAACCGGTGCGGTGCCAATCCTGTTTCCGCAAGAATCCGGGCCGTCTTTTCAACAAGATTCGGCTGGTGAAACTGGCGATTTGAGATATTCACCGAAACACTTAGCTGATAGCCTTTCTCATTCCATGCCCGCGCCTGGTCACAGGCATGACGGATTACCCACTCACCGATAGGCACAATTACTCCGCTGTCTTCTGCAATCGCAAGGAATTGATCCGGAACCAGCAACCCCTGTTCAGGATGCCGCCATCTGAGAAGTGCTTCTGCTCCGATAATGCCACGAGTGTCGCTGAATACTAGCGGCTGAAATAACAGTTCCAGCTCTCCCCTGTCCACGGCCTGGCGAAGGAAGCCCTCCATCTTTTGCCGTTTAATGGTACGTGAATTAATTTCGGCGTTATAGAACTGGTACGAGTTCCTGCCGGAGCCTTTCGCGTCATACATTGCGATATCCGCTTTTTTCATCAGCTCATCACTACCCTCGCCATCGTCAGGAAACATGCAGATACCGATACTGGTGGTAGTGTTCACGGCAACGCCTTCGAGAATAAACGGAGTTTCAAATACCCTCAGGATTTTTCTCAGCACGACCCCTACATCATCCGTCTGTCCAAGGGCCGGCATCAGCACCGTAAATTCATCCCCACCAAGGCGGGCCACGGTATCTGCCTCTCGGATGCAGGCTCTGAGCCTTTGCGCCACTTCCTGCAAGAGGCGGTCACCGCAACTGTGTCCCAAGGTGTCGTTTACCTGTTTGAAACCGTTGAGATCCAGGAAAAGCAAGGCCAGTTTACTCTCATCACGGCGCGCTTGGGCCAGCTCCAGAGAGAGGAAGTCCAGGAAAAGCTGCCGGTTCGGCAAATCGGTCAGGGTGTCGTGGAGTGCCTGATGCTTGATAAGCTCTTCCATCTGTTTGCGCTCTGTCACGTCGCGGGCAATGACTGAATTCCCGATAATTTTTCCGTCTGCATCCAGTAACGGTGAGGTTGTAATTGATACATAGATTGAGCTGCCATCTTTTCTGATACGAATGGTTTCAAAATGCCGGACCTGTTCATCGCGCAAAATTTTCTGTTTGATATGCGATCTTTCATCACTACGATCCGCGGGAATCAGGGTAAAAATCTGACCACCGATTATCTCCGCGGCAGTATAACCGAAAATTTTTTCCGCTCCCCTGTTCCAACTCGTAATGACATTGTCCAGGGAAATACTGAAAATCGCATCATTCGAGGATTCCACAATCATTGCCAGTTGGGCACGTTCTTCTTCCATCTTCCTGCTTTCGGTCACATCATGGGAGGTGCCGACCACTGAGATGATTTTGCCGGAGTCATTAACAAGTACTTCTCCTTGGCCGTGGATAGTACGTATTGAGCCATCAGGCCGCACGATACGGCAGTAATGGCTGATAATTGATTGACGTTTCTTCAAGGCATCCTGAACAACCTTTTTCACTGCTTCACGATCGTCCGGATGGACTCTCTCCAGAAGTCCTTTGTATGATGCCGGGACTGATGCCGGCACCATACCAAAAATCCGGTACAGTTCGTCTGACCAGTGCGTTCTGCCAGTGACAACATCCCATTCCCAACAACCAAGATGGGCTATTTTCTGTGCTCTCGCGAGTTGCAGTTCACTCTTGCGAATATGCCGTTCCTGTTCAGCGAGTTGTCGTTTCAAACTGAGCTTTTCTATAGTTTCATCTATCACAGCAAACAGAATGTCACTGACAACGGGTTTTAATACATAGTGACTGATGCCGATCTCGATAGCACTCTGAAGATAATAGGAATCATTATGTGCCGTCACCGCAATAATGATAGCCTCTGCATCAAGCGTCTTGATCTCCCGAGCCATCTGAATACCGTCCATGACCGGAATATTCATGTCGGCCAAGACGATATCCGGCCGTATAGCCCGGTACATTTCCAATCCTGCAGCGCCATCTTCTGCGACGAACAATTTCAGGTCAGGATATTTCTGCGTAATAATTTTACTGAGTACGACACGGGTCGTTTTCTCATCCTCCACATACAGTAACTTGTACCCACCCGTATTGCCCTGTAATAATTCCATTTCAAACCTCGAAGCCAAACTTTGCTATTTGCTCTGGCTCCACATATATTTTATTATTTTCGAATGTACCGTTTATAGTTGATTCAGTTCAACAAAAGGTGCCAGCATATAGCATGCCGGCTATTAACCTACTGATTTTGTGTGGCAAGTTAATTATGTGGCTGAATAAAGTGCGGTAGTTATGTAAATTTCCCCGACGGTTAAAAAAAGAAAAGTTACACTCTGGAATTGAGTATGGCTCACTTTTTTCCATACGTACCTCAACAAGGCTTGGAAATGTTCGGAAGCTGAATACATACTGAATGTAATTTAAAATAGTGCTTGAAAAAATTTCTTGCTTAACTCACTGGATAAGCAGAATATACAGACGTACTATTGGTAGATGGGACAGTTACGAGGAGGTGAAACCCATGGCTATGGCGGCATTATCACCGAGCAGTGTTTTGGCTAGTCCGATTCAGGTTAACCCACAGATTACGGCTGACCTTCAGTCCTCAGTGCCTCAAGGTGCCCAAGACGCTCAGAAGGCTGCAAAAGTGGTGCAGACAGATACCGTAACTATTTCGTCTCAAGCATTGAAAATGGCTGACGACAAGAACGCCGTTGCCAAAGAAACCGCCAGGAAAAAGGATGAGCAACAGGCAAGCAACAAAGCTGATACAGAGAAAAGTTCTACTCAAAGAAATGCAGTGAAAGCATATGCAAGCGTGAGTGCGAATCAGTAAACCACGCCGCAACTGAAGAGGTGCCGTAGGAACAAAAAGAGGAAACCACTGCTGGTTTCCTCTTTTCATTTCAGACTTATAAAACAATCCCGCCGTCTATGCCTTCATATCCAGCGGTGACTCCAGCTTTGAAGCAGCCTCCTTCATACGCAACATTAGCTCTGAAGGCACCTGATAGATAAGCCTGTTAGCCGCATCCATATACCGGACACTCAAATCACCTTTCTGATTATAGACAAACTGTACTTTGGCCATCATGCTGCCTGATTTTTCACTGCTGCTTACTTTTTTTGTCTGTTCCTTTTTTACTTCTTCTTTCGCTACATCAGGTTTTGACTGCTGCGACTGGGAGGAGAAGCTGACCGTATCGGAAACACTTGCCTTGTCCGATAAAGCCGCACCAGAATTTTGTGGATTGTTTCCCTGCGGGGGTGAGTTCGACTTCTCGGTTAAAAGAGGCGGGAGCGTCTGGGCAAGGCCCGATACCACGGCTGACATACTATATCCCCCCTTTTTAAAATGATGGTCGACAACGCACTATATTATATAGTTCTTATTGTACCTCCCTTTAAAAAAAATACAAACACTTTTTTACACACAACAAGAATTGCGGATTTATCTTTTCAGATTGGCCGCATGTGGCAGTAGGAAGAATGTTTTCTTGTCTGACTAATCATTCAAAATGAATAGTCAGAGCGTGGACAACCATGCGCTACAAGTTCCAGCTTGGCTCGAATTTGTAGCCGACGCCGTACAGCGACCGGATAAATTCCTCCTTCGGGCTGACTGCGGTCAGCTTTTTGCGAAGCTTCTTGATGTGGCTGTCAATAGTACGGTCGCTGACAATTCGCTGGTCCGGATAGATATGATCCATCAGTTGCTGACGACCATATATGCGGCCGGGGTTTGCAGCCATAAGGTTTAACAGCTTGAATTCGACTGCCGTGAGGTCAATATCATGACCATTCAGGGTTGCCCGGTAGCTGAGCTCATCCAGAACCAACCCCGTTGAGTTCTCCGACCCGCTATCGGCACCCCGCCGTAATACCGCCTTGACCCGTGCGACAACCTCGCGAGGACTGAACGGCTTGCATATGTAGTCATCGGCACCAAGCTCCAGACCAAGCAAACGGTCTATCTCCTCTACTCTCGCAGTTGTCATGATAATCGGCACTGAAGAGAAAGAACGGATTTCCCGACAGATATTCAGCCCACCAATCCCGGGCAGCATTAAATCAAGCAGAATCAACTGCGGTTGATTCTGCCGTACCCATGGCACCACCGCCAGACCATCTCCAAGAGAGTACGTCTCAAAGCCGGCTTGATGAAGATAATCAGTTAAAATCAGTGCCAGCTTCACTTCATCTTCTACGATCAAAATTAGCCCGCTCATACTTTGACTCCCGGCAACTCTATCCTGACCCAAAGCCCACCAAGTGGCGAACCTTGTGCCGTGATACTTCCCTCATGAGCCTCGACAATGTTGCGGCAGATTGAGAGTCCCAACCCGGCTCCGCCGTTAGAACGGTTACGGGAGGACTCCACCCGGTAGAGTCGCGCAAACAGTTTGTCCAGGTCGGGCGATGCGACACCGGGGACCGAATCCATAAAATCGACCGTCACCATGGTGCCAAACTGTTGCAGGACTATCTCCAACTCCCCACCGGAGTCGGTGTATTTCAGGGCATTGTCGAGCAAATTGGTAAAAAGCTGATGCAATCGTTCCTGATCGCCAAAAACAACGGCACCTTTTCCAGTGCTATTTTCTTTAAGCAGAATCTTCTTGGAGAGAAACTTCACACGGTAAACGCCTATAGATTCCGCCAGTACTGCAGCCAGGTTCAGCTCGGTTTTTTTATACGTGAGCGCCCCGACGTCCGACAGCGAGAGCTGATACAGGTCATCGACCAGCCTGCTGAGCCGAAGTACTTCGCTGTGCAGTGAATGGATTGTGGCATAATTCGGCTGGCGGATGCCGTCTTGCAGAGCTTCGATTTCGCCCTGCAGAATAGCAAGGGGGGTCCGCAGTTCATGCGAGATATCAGCAACCCAATGGCGACGCGTCAGCTCGCTCTTTTCCAGCGCCAATGCCAATGCATTAAAGTCATTGGCAAGTTGGCCCAATTCATCGCGGGACGTTACCGGAACCCGGACAGCAAAACTGCCGACTGCTAACTGATGGGTTGCCTGCGCAAGGACCCTGAGCGGTCGCACAAGACGCCTGGCCAGCAATAGAGAAACTAGTGCGGACAGCAGCACAACAACTGCAGCCACTAATACAAATGCCGTCCTCTGTTCTTTCAGAAAGCGTTGCTGCGGTGCATCGGAAATATTTTTGCGAGGCAGCAGCCCCAGATAACCTATCACCTTCCCTTGAAAGTGCAGAGGAGTTGTTGCAGTATCAACCGGCACTTCCCCGTGATCAATCAACGCCCTCCTGTCGGCATCTAGAAGAAACAGGCGTTGATCAAATTGTCGCGCCAAATGTGGCGGCAATGGCCTTGGCTTGTCGGTATCAAAATGTTTCCGGGACACGTCGGGCGATATTTTATCTTCCGGTGGCGGAGGAACCGCATCTGGCAAAGAAGCCACAACCAAACTACGCCACCGTGCCGGATCACGTCGCAGAAAATCCCAACTTTGCTCAGTCCGGTAGTTTTCCTCAAGTTCGGCAGCCAATCGGGATATTCCCTTTTTTTCCATCGAATTGACAAACGCGAGAAAGCCTCTGCTGAGGCTCCATTGCATGATCAGGGCAGAGCTGACCACGGCCAGGATGGCCGCCGTAAGGATTACCAAAAACAGCTTGTGCGTGACACCTATCTTCATAACGACACCTCCCGTTCTCCATGTCTGTATTTATCACAGGGAAGACCTCTGAAACAGAGGCATTCTGAACGGAGGCTGTATTTCCTTATTATTTACACATTTCATGCACATTCTGTTGCTAAGAAGCATTCTCAAACTATTAAACGAAGGGGGGTGGGACAACAAGCGGCATTAAATCTATCGGGAAAGGAGCCAGTCATCAGAGATAAAATGGATACGGCGTAAGAAATGTTCACTTGCACGGCGCGAGCGACCGCATGCCTGTGGCATGATGTATGCGGGCGCAAAAAAAGAAAGGAGCACGTAAAATGGTGAGTTCAATCAGCAGCACAGGCGGATTATCTGCCGCCGAACTGAAGAAGATGCAGGATGAGATGTTCAAGGCGGTGGACAGCAACAGCGACAACAAGATCGACAAACAAGAGATGAGTGCGTACCAGCAGGCCCAACAGGCGAATGGTGCGCAGGGCGGACCTAGTATTGACGAAATATTCAAGAATATTGATACTACCGGTGACAGCGCCATCAGCAGGCTTGAATCAGATGCCGGAATTGCCAAGCTGGCCCAGCAGATGCAAAGCCAAAAAACGGCACCCGGCTCATCCTCGGACCTGAAGGACAAGGTATTCAGTGGCGCCGATCAGAACGGGGATGGCAGTATCAGCAAGGATGAATTGACGACGTTGATGGCCGACTCAAATCAAAGCAGTAGCGATGTCAGTAAAGTATTCGCTGCCCTGGATACGAATCAGGACGGCTCCATCAGCAAGAGTGAATCCGATGCTGCCGTTGATAAGGCCGGTCAGCAGCGACATGCTCAAGGGCCTCCGCCACCTCCGGCGGATAGCAGTTCTTCGTCATCTGACAGCGCATCAAGCAATACGGACTTCGACGTCCTTGATACGAATAAAGATGGTATTGTCAGCGCAAGTGAATTATTGGCAGCGTTAACAAATAATGATAGCAGCTCTTCTTCGGCTGCTTCAGGAGACAGCTCAGCCGTCCAGAATATTTTTGATGCCATGGACACCAATAAGGACGGTACCGTCAGCAAGAGTGAATTGGCAGCAGCAGTTACCAAGACGGGCACCCGGAGCGAAACGCGGGGGAGTGCTGACACTTCCTCCGCATCCGCCACCGGCACATCTACAGATTCGGCAACCTTTGCCGCCGCAATCAAAAGTTATATGCAGGCAAGCCTGAACAATTTTGCCCAGAGCTCTGCAACCTCAACACTCTCCTCTTCCGCAGTATACGGGTAACTGTGTTGGGTATTGGAACGCCATGAAAGCAGGCTGGACCTCTTTGAGGATGCCTGAGTGGATGCCGACCGACTGACGCATCCATTGATAAACCCATAAGAGCCTTGCAGAGGTGGCATTACCATGTATCTTCACCACCTGCTTCTCATGGAAGCGAATAGAATCAATAAGTAATGGTGCACATACCAAAGCCGCTAATCAGACATGGTGATTAGCGGCTTCATTACACTGGTATTTTCTGCATCATTTACCACACAGTTCTGTTTGCTACGCAATCGTGTGCCGAATATCCTTCCCTTTGACCATAAAGATAACCATCTCGGCAATATTGGTAGCGTGATCGGCAATACGCTCCAATGATTTTGAGATATAGTTGAGTTTCATGGCTCGGGAAATCGTCGTCGGGTCTTCAATCATGAAGGTCAGAAGTTCTCTCTGAATCTGTGTATTGAGGTCATCGACGAAACTATCATCCTTGCAAACCTTGACAGCCAGGTCCGAATCACCGCGCACAAAAGCGTCGAGCGCCTCCTTGACCATCACCTCGGCCCAGTGGGCCATACGAGGAATGTCGATATATGGCTTGAGCGGTGGCTCCTCACTCAACTCCCGGGCGCGTTTAGCAATATTGGCACATTGATCGCCCATACGTTCCAGATCGGTAACAATCTTGAGCGCGATCGTAATGAAACGGAGGTCCCGGGCAGCCGGTTGCCGCAATGCCAGCAGCTCCAGACAACGTTCATCAATAGACATCTCGGCAGCATTGATCTCATGATCAAAGGCAACAGTACGCTCGGCCAAGGGAATATCCCTGTCTACCAGCGACGTGATCGAGTTGGCGATCATCAACTCAACCTTTCCCCCCATGACCAGAATACTCTGTTTCAGTTCATTCAACTCAATGTCAAATACGGTACTAATGTGTTCGCGCTGCATTATCTCTCCTTATCCGGACAAACCGGTTAAAAAACTTTTTCACGCAAAGACGCTAAGCCGCAAAGAAAAGTATTTCAAAATTGTTAGATTCATAGTTTGACTTTGCGTCTTGGCGTCTCCGCGTGAGACAGGTTTTGCTGTGCATTTTGTTTCTGGTTTGCAATAATACAACGTCATAAAAGACTAACCGAACCTTCCGGTGATATAGTCTTCAGTCTGTTTTTTCTCCGGGTTGGTAAAAATTGTCCGTGTATCTCCGGCTTCAATCAGCTCCCCGAGGTAAAAGAAGGCTGTTATATCCGACACTCTGGCAGCCTGCTGCATGTTATGAGTAACAATAACAATAGTATACTTGTCTTTCAGTTCTTCTATCAGCTCCTCTATCTTGAGGGTAGAGAGCGGGTCAAGAGCCGAAGCGGGTTCATCCATCAGGATCACGTCCGGCTTGACGGCAATCGTCCGTGCGATGCAGAGACGCTGCTGCTGTCCGCCTGAAAGTTCCATGGCATTTGCTTTGAGCCGGTCCTTGACTTCATCCCAGAGCGCAACCCGTTTCAGGCTCGACTCAACAATTTCGTCTGCATCCGCCCTGACCAGACGACCGCTCAATTTGTAGCCGGCAATAACGTTATCATAGATCGACATGGCTGGAAAGGGATTCGGTTTCTGAAATACCATGCCAACCCGACGGCGGATGAGCACGGGATTACTGGATCGATCGTAAATATCGGTGCTGTCCAGAAGGATGCTTCCCGTAACTCGTGCCGAGGCAACCATATCGTGCATCCTGTTTATGGAACGCAGCAAGGTTGATTTGCCGCACCCCGAAGGACCGATGATGGCGGTCACTCTGTTTTGCAGCACATCCAGTGACACATCCTTGATCGCATGCGTCTCGCCGAAATAAACGTTCAGATTTTGAATCTTTATTTTGTTTGTCATGAAATCCTCTGCCTGCTGTGGCTTTGAAAAAGTTGTAAATATCCTGCCTTCATGATGTGCTTCAGGTTACGCCATGGGCTTTTGCCTGCCGAAAAGCCTCGCAACCAGAGAAAGCCCGAACATGATAACGACAAGAACCAGAGCGCCGGCCCAGGCCAGACGATGCCAATCCGCATATGGTGAAATAGCGAAATTAAATATCTGCAACGGCAACGCTGCCATCGGCTCGGTGAGTTTTCTGCCCCAAAACTGGTTGCCCAGGGTGGTGAAAAGCAACGGCGCCGTTTCTCCTGCCACCCTGGCAATGGAGAGCAGGATGCCGGTGACGATCCCCTTGAGGGCGCTACGCAAGGTCACCTGCAAAGTGGTCCGCCAGAAGGAAACCCCCAAGGCCAGAGATGCCTCACGCAACGTGCCCGGCACCATTTTGAGCTGTTCCTCGGTGGTGCGCAGGACGATGGGGATTATGATCAATCCGAGCGCAACCGCCCCCGCAAGGGCAGAGAACCCATGCATTGGCACCACGATCAGCGTATAGGCGACCAGGCCCGTAATGATGGAGGGAACACCGGAGAGGACATCGGCGCTGAAGCGAATTATATTTGCCAGGCGGTTGCCTTCGTATTCGGAAAGATAGAGGGCACCGAATATGCCGGTAGGGATGCCGAATAATGATGCCATGAAGAGAAGAATGGCTGAACCGACCAGTCCGTTAGCCATGCCGCCTCCGCTTTCACCGGGCGGATTCGGGATTTGGGTGAAGAAGTCCAGGTTGATGGCACCGGCTCCCTCTTTCACAATGTGGAAGAAGATCAGGATCAGGGGAGTGAGGACAAGAAGTGTCGCAACGCCCATCAGGATCATCATTCCGGCATTTTTTATCGACCGTGCGACCATGCCGTTCATATATGACCTCCGGCGCTGCGTTGGCGGGTAACTCCCCAGATGAGGACGCGCGCCATAATGTTAATGAGCAGGGTCAGTACCAGCAAAATCAGGCCAATCTCCATAAGCGCAGCAGAATGGAGCTTTGAAGTGGCTTCAGCAAATTCATTGGCAATAACACTCGGCATGGTATAGGCGGGGTCAAGCAGGGAGAGTGATATCTGCGGCGCATTGCCGATGACCATTGTTACCGCCATGGTTTCTCCGATTGCCCGTCCGAGCCCGAGGACAACGGCACCGAGGATGCCGGAACGTCCGTACGGCAAAACCGCCATGCGGATCGTTTCCCATTTGGTAGCTCCCAAGGCTACGGCAGCTTCCTTCTGGCTTTTGGGAACGGCCAGGAGCACCTCTTTTGTTATCGACGTGATGATTGGAATGATCATGATCATGATGATGATGACCGCTGCCAGCATGCCGACACCGTAGGGGGCGCCACGAAAAAAAGGCAAAAAACCGAAGTGATCCACAAGAAAAGGCTCAACGGTACGTTGAAGCCAGGGGGCCATAACCAGAATGCCCCAGAGTCCGTAGATGACGCTCGGAATGGCAGCCAGCAATTCTACCAGGGAAGCAATTGCCCCGCCCAGTTTTCCCGGTGCAATTTCGGTGATGAAAAGCGCGGTGCCTACCGATAGGGGTGTGGCGATGAGAATAGCAAGAAGCGACGAAACGATGGAACCCCATATATAGGGAAGCGCTCCAAATTGCCCTTGCACTGCGTCCCAGTCGGAACCGGTAATGAATTTCCAGCCGAACTGCTTTAACGCCGGAATACTCTCAACCGCCATTCCGACCGTAATCAGAAGCAGGATGAGTATGATGCTGAAGGCAAACCCAAGGGTAATCATCTTGAAGATGCGATCTCCGCTAACTCCCTTTGCGGAATCGATGTCTCGTACTTGTTCGTCGTGCGACACGGTCGCCTCCACACTGTCGTAATGAAACTGATTCATGATTGCAACATTTCCTCACCCAGTAAAGAGGCGCAGATCTAGACTCGCTCTGCGCCTCTTTAGATATGCCATTCTGTTGGCTTACTTGATGCCGGCGATGGTCTTTTCTACCATCTTGACAACATTAGCAGGAAGTGGAGCATACAACAGCGGTGCAGCCAGTTTCTGTCCTTTTTTAAGCTCCCACTTCAGGAACTCAACCAGTTTTTTACCTTTGGCGGCATCTTTTTGATGTTCATACACCAGCAGCCAGGTAAAACCGGCGATCGGATAAGCATCTTTACCCGGCTGGTTCACCAGGGAGATACGGTAGTCGCTCGGCATATGTTTGGCAGCCCCAGCCGCAGCGGCTGTAGTGCTCTTGATGGACGGTACGACATAGTGTCCGTCGCGATTTTTTAAGGTTGCAAACGGAAGCTTGTTCTCAAAGGCATATGCCAGTTCTACATAGCCCACCGAGTAGGCGGTATTCTTTACCTGTCCGGCGACACCTTCGTTACCCTTGCCACCCAGACCTGCAGGCCACTTGACCGAGGTGCCCATACCGACTCTGCTCTTCCATTCAGGGCTGACGTTGGAAAGATAGTCGGTGAAGATGGCCGTAGTACCGCTACCATCAGACCGGTGTACGACGATGATCGGCTTGGCGGGCAGTGCGACGCCCCGATTTTCGTTTGCGATCCTGGGATCGTTCCACATTTTGATCTTACCGAGGTAGATGCCGGAAACATCATCGGCTGACAGCTTGAGGCCGGTTTTAACGCCGGGAACATTATAGGTCACAACAACCGCACCCATGACCGTCGGAATGTGAACCAGCTTGCCGGGGGCAGCTTTCAGCTCGGCATCGGTGAGAAATTTGTCGCTGGCGCCGAAGTCAACCGTCTGCTCGGTGATCTGTTTGATTCCTCCGCCGCTGCCGATTGACTGGTAGTTGAACTTGACCGATGTGTCGATCTTGGAATACTCGCTGAACCATTTGGAGTAGATCGGGTACGGGAAGGTGGCTCCCGCTCCATTAATAAGCATTTCCGCGTTTGCTACTCCAGCCATGGAGCAGACCGCCAGCATGGCGGCAAGGGTATTTCTCATCTGTTTGAACATGTACTGTTCCTCCTTCGGATTTGTTACATCTTTTATATTCGCATCATAACAGACTACTGTTACAGCGATGTTACAAGTTGGAAAAGCTTCCGTTAATTTTAGCAGGTTACACCTGTTTTTTTACCGTAAACGAGAACATCGACCCTTTCCCCGTTTCACTTGAAACCGAAACCGTGCCGCCATGCAGCTGCACGATATGCTTGACAATAGCTAACCCGAGCCCGGTTCCTCCCTGTTCGCGGGTTCTGGCCTCGTCTACCCGGTAAAAGCGTTCAAAGATTCGCGGCAGATCCTTATACGGGATGCCGATACCGGTATCTGCGACCGACACCCGCACAAATTCACCGTCATCTTCGGTAAAGAGGCGAACAGACCCGCCTTCGAGCGTATACTTAATTGCATTCTCAAGAAGGTTCACCACCACCTGTTCAAGCCGCCCCTGATCTGCCAGTATGCGTGGCACGGCGCCGCCCGTTGATTCATTTATGATCGTAATATTTTTTTGCGTGGCGCGTTCCTGAAGCAACATGCAGGCTTTGGCTATGGTACCGGAAATATCCATCGGATTAAGCTCAAGCAGCGCCTCTTTTGATTCAAGGCTTGAAAGTGTAAGGATATCATTTATCAGATCAGTGAGCCGCTCCGAATGATTGTGAATTATCTCCACAAAGCGTTTGGCGTTGAAAGGATCCGATTCCAGAGCGCCGTCCAGCAGAGTTTCTGCATACCCCTTGATGATGGTCACCGGCGTCCGCAGTTCATGGGAGACATTGGCTACAAAATCTCTGCGCATGTTTTCCGCTTTTTTCAGGTCGCTGATATCGTGGAATACCGCGACAACCCCCTGCCTGACACCATCAACATTCAGGGGAACCCAGTGAGTAAAGAGAGTGCAATCGTTGAGCGGGATGGCAATCTCCCGTACCAGTTCAATCATATCCGGCTTACCAAGATCGTTGAAGGCATCCAACAGGTCCGGATGCCGCGAAATCTCAACCAGACGCTTGCCTTCTACGTCGCCGGAAATTGAAAAGAGACGGCGAAAGGCTGGATTTACCAGGCTTATGGTCCCATCGGGGGCCGCCACCATGACCCCTTCGCCCATGCTGCGCAAGATGGTGTCAAGGCGTTGTTTGTCAGCTGACAGTCGCTGCACCTGAACTTCGATACGCTCCGACATGTCATTGAGTACCGCGGCCAGCATGCCGATCTCATCGTTTGAAGTTACCGGGATTTTAAACTTGCCCGCCCCGCGGCCGATACGTGCGGCCGCATCTGCCATGTCTCGCAACGGCCTGGACGTCAGATTGGAAAAGATGTACCCGAACAGGAGTGCAACCAGAATGGTTACAACTGTTGCACCGCCGACCACTCCATGGAGCGTGTTCCGTGCAGACGTGAGATATTCCAGCGGCAAGGCAAGGCGAATGATGCCGCCAGTGCTCCCGCTGCCATACGTCATAGCCGAGTAAAGCATCGAAATTCTGATGGTTTCAGAATAACGCAGTGAGGTTCCAAATCCGTTTTTAAGCGCTTCCTGCACCTCGGGACGCTGGAGGTGGTTCTCCATCTGCGCCACATGTGCCTGCCCTACTTCCGAATCGCCGACCACCGTGCCGTCAGGTGTGATCAATGTAACCCTGGCCTTGGTGACGGTTCCAATCGATTCGGCAAGGTGCTGTGGAGACGTAACCTGCTTGTTACTTACTACCAGCAGACGGGCCAACTGTGTCTGACTGATCAGGTTGGCCCGGCTCTCCTCGATCATCTTTTGGCGCAGAGTCTGATTGAAATAGAGATAGAAACTTCCGGTAATCAACGTAATCAGAAAGACGTAGGACAGCACCAACTTGGTTCGGAATCCCATAGTATTATTACTCCTCTATCTTGTAGCCGAAACCACGGACAGTCTTAATGATGTCGCTTGGTGCGCCCAACTTTCCGCGCAGACGCGTTACATGTGTATCAACGGTTCTGGTATCGCCGGAGTTATTGTATCCCCAGACCCTTTGCAGCAACTGTTCGCGACTCTGCACGCATTCTTTTTTCTCCGCCAGATAGAGCAGCAGCTTGAACTCGGTACTGGTCAAATCGATCTCGACTCCGGCGCTCATTACCGTATGACGCTGTTTATCGATGGTTATTTCACCGACAGTGAACAGATCGGCGCGCACCGCCTCAACCTCATGCTCAAAGCGCCGCATGACCGCTTTGACCCGCAGAGCCACTTCACGCATTGAAAATGGTTTGACGATGTAATCATCGGCACCGACCTCAAATCCGACGACGCGATCAATCTCATCACTTTTTGCCGTTATCATGATAATCGGGATATGGGCGGTACGCTGGTCCTTGCGAAGTGCCTTGCAGACTTCGGTTCCCAACAACCCCGGCAGCATCAGGTCCAGCAAAATCAAGTCCGGCGTATCCGAGACGGCACGCTCAAGTCCCAGCTTGCCATCGTGAACACAGGTGGCTGCATACCCTTCTTTCTCAAGATTGAAAGCCAGCAGGTGTGCCAGATCTTTTTCATCCTCGATAATGAGAACCTTCTTCATGTCATGCTCCTGCTCACAATTTAACACTGTTTTTTACACACACTCAACCTGATACAAATGTTTGTAACATATAATTGTTACAGTAATGTTACAGACAGATAAAGATTTGGTAGAAATTGCATCCATGCGGGGACTTACGTCAATAAAATTCACAAAGATTTTATCTCGCCTCCACATGATTGTAATATGGATCGTATATACTGAACAAAAAATGAAAGGAGAAAATGACGATGAAAATAAGACTAAATGAAGACTACTACTTCTGGTGCTGCGACTGGTGTGACTCGGAGAATCGGGTGCTCTGGTCAAAACTGCAAGAGGGCACCAATTGCGGTGCCTGCCATCGACCGATGAGTCTGCCGGACATGAAGAATGGCGTTATCATCGACAGTACGATGGCAGCAGGATTGTGCTAGTCATGCGCGGGTGGGTAGCTTCTCTGGCTAAATGGTTCCGCTGGCCGGTGCAGGGCGGTTTTACTGAACTGGACAGGCAGATAAGCAAGTTGCGCCAGTTGCGTGACTCCTATAAAGATGCCCTGCCTCACGAGCCGCTCCACGAGAGAAGAGCTGATGTACAAAAAGACCGGAATGTGTTGTTACCACAGTAATATGTGCACTCAAAAAAACAAGCGCCGAGTATGGTGGCAATTCTCCGGATAAGTCACTGCACGGCCAGTTACTGCCCGCGATACAGCTGCATCAGGTATATCACGATCTCGATGGCGATCAGGACGATAATGATCCATTCAAGCCGGGCGGCACGGCGGGCGTGGGAAAGGCTGCTGAAAACATCGGTCATGTCCAGCAGGGTTTCTGATTTATGCTTGATTTCGAGGTAGCGCTGGCTGAGTTCAAACAAGCCGGCCATGGTAGTATACAGACGGTCGGCTTCAGGATTGTCCCACGTGATATCCGGCTTGTCCAGCACCATAATATGGGCAATTGAGGTAAACTTGAAGCTCAAGATCGACGAAGCCAACCGGGCCATATCACTATCGGGCAGTTCCAGTTTGCCGCGTCCCAAATTCGCAATCATCACTTCAACCTCGTCGAAGACCACGTCAATCCTTTCCTCGATCCGCTCCAGCGCAACCGATTTGGCAATCACAAAGCAGATGATATCCAGAAAGGCCAGATTGTACCGGGGCATGACGGCACAATCGTTGGCAATAGCCGGGTCACGGCCCGCATCAATCTCCAGGCGGTACTCCTCACGATAGGGCAATTGGATCTGCCCCTTCAAAGAGTCGGCATATTGAGGAATGCTGTCCAGGAAGCGGACGATGATATCGCCAGAGCAGTTGAGGAAGACCACTCCGCCAAAATAATAGAGATAGACCCGCTCCACATCGCTGCCGGAAGCAAGTACAAAGGTCACAGGATTGAGCTTCATCGGCTCTTCCCATCGGTATTTACGGGTGATGCCCAGTTTTACGGCCAGGCGGTTCAGGTCAAGCTCACCGCCGAAGGCAAAGGCTTTAAAAGTAAATAGTTCCATCCGGCCTACTTTTTGTTATTTTCTGTGCGCTTGAGCATTATTTTGCCCAGCTCTTTGATGCCAATAGTGTGCAGTCCGGAGTCATCCGATGCACACAGCTTTTCCACGAGCTCTTCCCATTCATAACTCATACAAGGCTTTTCCATCGGGATATTTCTTATTTTGCGCCCAATTTCTGCATACTTTGCTTTATTCATACCCATGATGACCGTGATCCTCTCTTGAGAGCGTATCACACGTTCGCTCGGTTTCAAGTGACACTTAAAATGTTATGTTGCATGTCTGCCACGCGGCAACCCGGCATGGCACAGCATCATCTTGCTGGATGTTCCGTTATAAAGGCAACCACAGCAGCCTTTATTTCATCTCTGATCAGGCCGGTTGCCGCTACCCTCTGTTCCCATTCTCCCCCAAGGGCTGCCGGGTCGGCAAAGCTCCACTGAACCCTTTTGGTAACTCCGGGGAAAACCGGGCATCGCTCGGCATTGGCGCCATCGCAGACAGTGATGACATAATCGAACAAGTTTCCTTTCTTAAAGAAATCGAACACACTTTTTGTCCGGTTGGCCGATATGTCTATTCCTGCCGCTTTCATGACCTCGACAGCCAAGGGATTGAGTGTCCCCGGCTCAAGCCCGGCGCTCTGGGCCTCAAAGCGGTCTCCGGCGAGCTGATTGAGGAAGGCTTCGGCCATCTGGCTGCGAGCACTGTTGTGTACGCAGACAAACAGCACCTTGATTATTTTCTGTTTCGTCACTGAATAGTTCCTTTTGTACATTTAGATGGACATGGGTGAGAAAATCATAGCAAACAAACTGTTACAGATGTGTGCCGTATTGGCAAATTGTGCGTAACGGCACATGGAAATAATCGGGTGAGCAGGAAGGTATTCAAGAACTTCAGTAAATATTACGCACATCAGCCAGTTTCACACGATCCATACGACCACATGCCCCGGCTTGTATCCAGGGCATGTGGTATCGCATGACGAAACTATTTTGCGGTTACAAAAACCGGATTGGAATAGAACCAGAGATTCGCCCAGGCCTTGGCCTTGGTGTTGGTTCCGGTGGTGTCGGTCAGCGGGTTGTCGATCACCGGATCTCCCAGCGTTGTAATCTTGTCAGTATCCGTGGCCGGGATCGCCAGGTTGGTTCCACGAAGGCGGAAGTACTGATTTTTTGTCATATCGGAGACAGCGTAGACAATGGTGGTGATGCCAGTTCCAGAGTCGGTTTTCCACTCCTTGTCCGCCTTGGTGAAGCGTTTCAAAATTTTGGTGGAGCTGTTGGTATCCTTGCCGTAATTGGCGGTATCGGTCGGGGCTACCGTGCCGGTAATATCACCGCTGATAAGATCTATGTGATCCACTGCAACGGCATCGCCATTATAGTTTTTGGCAGGGCTTTTGAAGCGGATCTCTACCCGGAGGTCACGTTTCCGGGGAATGACAACTGCGCTACCCATCGGCCTGTTGTTGATCCGGAAGTCCAACATATTAATCAGATCGCCATGCACCGCAAAGGAGTTGCCCGTCTTCATACCTGCCACGATATCCTTGGCGGCCCTGGATGCTGCAAATGTATAGCTCTTGGCATATTCACCGGGATAGAAGTCTGCGGTGTCGGCCGAACTGTGAAAGTCGGAGTTGACGAAGGTCCAAAAATGACGACCCTCTCCAAGCAGGCTGTCCCAGAGGCCGCCAACCTTGGCAATCATGTAGTCAGCTCCGCCGTACGTACGAGCCTTCTCGGTTGTTGAACTGCTGTAACCACCGCGAAAAAGTTCTTTTTGATGCCCGGGCATCCCTTCCAGACCAACAGTCACATCCGGGCCTGCGTTGATGAAGTCGCGGAAATCGGCAACCGTATACTTCTGCTGACGGGAGGGGTGGTTGACGATGAAGTAGCTGGAATCCTTGTAGTTTGCTTCCAGATATTTGACCGCTTCAATTGCATCGGCGTGGGTGGTATTCTTCTTGGTCAGACCGGTCTTGCTGGTGTCCTTGTCGCTGCCATCGAACATGTATTCAAAGTTACTGATAGCGGTGCCATTGGCCTGATCGACGATACCGACGCTGGCATGTTCATGGGTCGGACAATTCCATTCAAATGCCTGGATGAGGTATTGTTGGGGTACTTGCTCTGAAGCCCAGTGTTCTTGTCGAACAGGAGCGGAAAGGAATACTCCGTCAGCGACTGCCAGCGCCACATTTTTCCTGCCGAAGGAAGTGGATTACCCTGAATGGTGACACTGGGGGCCAATTCAGCCCACAAAGTGCCATCTGGGGCATGATTGTAAGACCCTCCGTGCTCAGAGTTGGCCATCCAGTCCAGGCCGAATCCCGGCACTGTCACGTCCTTGCCCGTGGAATCCTTGTAGCTGCCGCCAAAGGCATGGGCCACCACGTCCGCCTCGACATGGGAACCGTCGGTCAGCCAGGTATGGTTGTGAAAATCGCCGCTTACGTAGCTGCCCGCTTTGGAAATATTCTTGAAAATACCATGCAGTGAGAGGTGGCTGATTGTCAGGGTAACGGTACCGTCGCTGTTTACAGAGGCGATATCGGCCTCGTAGCTCCAGTCGGTGCCGGATACGCCGTCATGGCTGTAATGAACAAGCTGCGAGCCATCGTTGAAACCGGCCGGCAGTTTCATGGTGACGGTAATCGGCTGGGAAAGATCGGCTACCTGTTGCGAGCCGTTTGAAATGGCAAGATCAAGAACATAGGCGTTCTGCAAGGCGGCGGCAGTGGCAGCGGTGCTGGCGCTGGCGTCGGTAATAGTCTGGGAGATTTTAGCCGTAGCGGTCAATGTACCGGCAACCTCGGCCCCGGTTGAATCCTTCATGACGGTGCCGGCCGGGATTTTGATTGTGGCGTTATCAAGCGAGATGGTCGTGTCGGCGGCCGTGCCCGTGCTGGCCGTCGATGTGAGTTTGCTCGTGGTGCTGGATGGCAGGACGCTGCTGTCCGAACCCGAGCAGGCGCACAGGGTAAGCATGGCAACGGCGAGAAGTGCCGCACACCCTTTGCGGAACGTGTACAATTTAATCATGTTCTTCATAATGATGATATCTCCTTGTTTAATGACTGTCTGATAGACGTACGTCAAATTTCGACTTCGACTCCGGGTGATAGATCAACACATATTTTTGTTTGCTTTCCCTCCTTTCTCTAGAGATTTTCTCCAAACATGCGGCCATAGCTCGTGGCAACTTCACGGCGTAGCGCTGTGTCCCGTGTGCCGGCTTCATCTCCGACAGGTACGAGGGAAAACGTATTAAAACCGGTAAGACGCAATTATCTTCTCAATGATCCCGTTGAGAAAACATCGTACAACGCAGCTGTTTTTTCGGATAGGAGACGTTATGCCGGTGAAGCGCGAGTAGGGAATGACGTGATTGGCTGATAAGAGGGTGCAATAGAGGTTTTTGGACAAATGCGTCCAAGAATAAGGCAGTCTGGGGCGGCAATACGGGCAGCGGCAATCAGCAGGACAGGATGGTATGACGGGAAAGTGTGGCTGCCGGTCGTCACACCCCATTTGGTCAGTGTGGGAGGGTTCGTGCAAATATGGTGAGTGGGGTCTGTATGATCATAGAATGAATCGTTGTAATGATGATGGAGCAAGACAATGCCGAACTGCAGATTCAGCAAGGCGAGCAGCAGTAACAGAAGAGGTTTCAGTTTGTTGATCGTTGCATATTGCATGAACGACTATCCTCAGCAGATCAATGTCAACAGGTTTCCAGGGCACTGTACCGTTATCTTCACAAAATCCAGTTTTAACGTCCTGACACGCTTCTACCACAAGCGATATTACGATAGGGTTCCAAGACGGTTAATTTTCTGTAACCATCCCTACATATTACAACATGCTGTTTTTGCTTAAAATATTACCGGATTGCGCCGTTACAGTTGTATATGAATTCTGCTTGACACCTCCGTTGTCGATCATGTGGCCACGTCCGCCAACAACATTTTGCAAAGAGTTAACGGCAGCGACACGGAAGCGTAACACGAGCGTGCTATCTTCCGCGCAGCCAACGAATAAAAGACCATTTATTCATTTTTATCCCGTACGGGGTGTATCCGGACAGCGAAACAGCATACAGAAGGCATGGGCGCCATGCGAAAGGGAGAAACATATGAACCGGTACCACACATTAAGCATCGGCACGAAAATACTGACGGGGTTTCTGATTGTCGCCTGTGTCGCGATCATTTGCGGGGTGTATTCTACCGGGGTGATCTGGGAGGTCACCAAGCGCGGTTCACTCATGTATACTTCCAACATCGTTCCCATCAGCGACCTGACCGATGCGGTCAACGGCTACCAGACCAGCCGCTATCTGCTGCGGGATATCGTCATTGACCTGTCGCCCCAGGAACAGAATGCACATCTGGAAAAGCTCAAGCAGGTTAATGATAAGGTTGACAAGAGCCTGGCCGCCTTCATCCAGTCCAATCATTCACCCGAAGCGGTGGCACTCCACAAGCAGATCACCGATGACCTGAAGCTGTATGACAGTTTCAGACAGAAGACGATAGAGCTTGCCATGTCCGACCGCCGTGACGAAGCCGCCAACATCGAGCGCAATGTCGCCTCCGAAGTCGTCGACAGGATCGACGGGAATATCGCCAAGATCATCGCCCTCAACAAGGCCCAGGCCCTCGCCAGGTACACTAACAACAGCACTTCGGCACGCATGGCTCTCTCCGTCAACATCCTGTTGCTCATCGCAGGCGCGGTGGGGTCACTTATCGTGGGCTATATCCTCTCCAAAGGCATCACCCGCACGCTCACACAACTTTCCGACGCGGTGGAGTCCATCGCCGAGGGAAATCTGACTGCCGCCGTGGCCGCCAATTACCCTCCGAAATCACGCAACGAGCTCCATCTCTTTGCACACAATATCGATCGTATGGCCGATACCCTCCGTTCAGTAATCACGAGGATCGCTGACGACTCGCACGAACTGACCTCGGCATCCGGAAGACTCAACCACACGATTGAATCAATGGTGCAGAGGGCCGAGGGTGCCTCGGCCCAAATCCATACCGTATCGGCATCGAGCGAGGAGATGAATCAGACGGCATCAGAAATCGCCCGCAACTGCTCCACGGCTGCGGGAAATATATCTCAGGCGCACGACGGCATTACCCAGGGGCAGCAACTCATGACCGAATCGATACACTCCATGCAACGTATCGGCGACCATGTCCGGGAAACATCAAAGGTTATCGCTCAATTGGGACAGAAATCGGACCAGATTGAAGAGATCACCTCCACCATCGACTCCATCGCCGATCAGACAAACCTGCTCGCCTTGAATGCTGCTATCGAAGCAGCCCGCGCCGGTGAACACGGCCGGGGGTTCGCGGTGGTTGCCGATGAGGTGCGCGCCCTTGCGTCACGAACAACTGCGGCAACCAAAGAGATTTCTGCCATGATCCAGGCAATACAGTCAGAAACAAACCGTGCAATCGCGGCCATGGGCAACGGTGTCGATGAAGTTGAAGAAGGGACACGGATGATGGTCAGAACGGGCGATGCTCTCCAGACCATTACCGATTCCATCAGCCTGATCTCCTCCGAGGTCGGCCAGATCGCCACGGCGGCCGAGGAGCAAAGCGCTTCAATCTACGAAATTTCAACAAATATTCATCGCGTGACCGTAACAATTGCCGCAAATGCCGACGGAACACAGGAATTTGCCACGGCGGCATCCGGACTGAACACCATGGCCACTGACCTGCGGTCCATGGTGGGAAAATTCCGCCTGGAGAAGGCGTTGTCGTACGGAGTGAACCATGAAGAACCCATCCGGGAAATTGTGTACCCGGGGCTTGCACCGCTGCCGGCATAATGGGTGTATCTGAATGATGATTCTGTTGACCACCGCCCGATACGCGTGAAACGGTGCCGAACTTTGTCTGGATTGCTGTCGAGCGGGAACGTGAAGAGGAACAGGTGGAGCATGAGCGCTTCGATGCGCTGTTTATGAATCTGTGGGATGTGAGACGAACGCTGGGGTTGGGGAGTTTGTTTTTCAGGTAAAAGTTACAAATGGATTGGATAATGCGAAAGAGACCTTTTGTATTGGTGCAGTCAGTGGCGTATTTTTTACCATCAGAGGCTTCAAGTTTCAGTTGTCGATAAATTGTCGATAACTCAATCCCTACAATTTTTTCACGTTTTTATCTGATGATTTCTTTTGCGGTCATTGTTTTTTTCCTATGGCACTTCCATCTACAACAATTTTCTCACCCGTCGACAGTTTACGCTCAACGGGCCGCAATGCCTTCATTGTTTTATTTAAAATCAGCACCTTCATCTGATCAATTGCAGTATTGTTTAACTTCTGCAATCGTTCCTCGGCAGTCATCTGCATTTTAATCAATTCGGCATTGAGACTTTCAAGATTGGAAAGGACCACTAACTGTTCCAATGTTGCATAATCACGCATATTCCCTTTCAGTTTAGGATGCTCGGCTTTCCAGATCAGGGCGGTTTGACCGAACAGAGCCAAATTCAGCAGGTCGGCTTCATCAGCATAGATAAATTTCTGTTTCGATTTCTGAAGATCTGGCGGAATCAGGTTTTCTTTTATAGCGTCGGTATGAATCAGGTAATTGACCTTGGCTATTGTACGAGACACGCTCCATTCCAGCTTTTTCTGGTCATATTCCTCATGCTTCAGCCGCTGAAACTCTTTCAGCAGATACAGCTTAAACTCGGCGCTCACCCAGGAGGCAAATTCAAAGGCGATATCTTGGTGAGCAAAAGTGCCGCCAAATCTGCCTGATTTAGTTGTGATCCCAATTGCATTGGTTGTTACTATCCATTTACCGGGGGAAAGCACAAAAGAGTTACTGCCTGCTTCGTACATAAAGCGGTCGAATTCGACCGCTTTAAAATCAGGGTTGTGCAGTTGTTCCCAAAGGCCAATAAATTCAATTGTCGTCCGGCTCCGTAACCAGTTTTTTATAATATCAATCGGCTCATTCGGGTTTTTGTAACGTGCAATATCAGTCAGTGAAATGTAATCGTCCTGTTCTTTGCGAGAAACAGTAATCGCATTTCCTTTGACGCTGATGGTTCTTGTCTTTGTCATCTTCCCGCCTCCACCACCGCTATTTCCTCTTCGGTCAGGTTGTAGAGCTCATACACAAGCCGGTCGATTTCGGCTTCGAGCTGCGGCACATCGGGGCTGTCGGGAGCGGCGAGGATTTTCTGGACTAGCTCGATGAGGGGTTTTTTTTGGGCGTCGGTGGCGGGTGGGATGGGGAGTTGTTCCATGTATTGTGAAAAATAGCGAACAAAGCCGCCCTGTATGGACGAAGTTATTGATCCGTAGAACCACCATAACAGCCTTGAATTGAGAAGGCCCAGTAAGCAATAGTCTGAACTTGGAATGAAGTATGTGGTATTGCTAGAAAACGAGCCGCTATTATCCATAAGAAATTTAGAATGCTGAGCAATGTCGGGATACATGATTTTCGAAACAAGAAATTCCTCGTAATAAGCACATGCCCGCAGCTCCCACCAAAATCTGCCTTTGTCATCCCGTTTTTTGAGCCCTGTTTCCCATTGAGAAAGATGTTTGTGTACAGCAGGATACGTTTGTTCAAACAACGGTCGTGCGGTTGCTTCGGATGTTTCCAGTGACCAGGGCCATTCCCTGTTGCCGCTGCTGGCAATGGCAATGATATACAGATTTGCCCACTCCGCTTGCCACTTTTTGATATCACGCCCTCGCTGCCACGGCTTGATGACCTCCGCGCTTTTCGGGTCTTCGGCAATCAATCGGTCTTTTGTCTCTTCATCGACAACGAATGCTTCGTTTAATCCGGTCTTAATACCATAGTAAAACTTGCCATTCACATACTCCCCCAGCGAAGTGCCGACCGTGCGCAGCTTGTCCATCAAAGCCATAACTTCCGGTCGTTCCAATGCCCAGCCATCACCCCTTAGGGCCGCAACCGGCATGGTGAAACCTATGGTTGCGAGGGTTTCGTCAAAACGGGACAGCTGATCGAAGTGAGTGAACGTGGCGGTGAAAAAATCTAACCCCTCCCCGGCCCTCCCCTTATCAAGGGAGGGAGCAAACCTGGCTGCACATTTAGTCCCCCCCTGATAAGGGGGGCTAGGGGGGTTGGTTTGTGTTTTCTCCACCATCACAATTGAAGGATACGTCGTCGCCTCATCAAAGATCGGCAGATCGCCAAAATCCAGCACCATCAAAGGTGTTGCCTGGGTCGTTAACAGTTCCCTTGTGTTTTTACCGTATCCGGCGCGCATGAACTTGTTGGGGGCGATGTAGCAGAGAGTGGCACCAGTCTTCAGCAGGTTCAGACCAGCTTTGTAGAAGTACGTGTATATATCCGCCGTGCCGCAATAAAAGGCGCCAAACATCTCCATAAACGCCGGTTTTTGATCTTTGATAGCCTCCTGCCGGATGTACGGCGGATTACCGATAATGGCATCGAACCCGACAAAGTCCCCTGCATCATCGAGCACCTCTGGAAACTCGAAACGCCA
The DNA here is from genome assembly GCA_019352135.1 of Pseudomonadota bacterium. GTDB lineage: Bacteria > Desulfobacterota > Desulfuromonadia > Geobacterales > Pseudopelobacteraceae > JACRCG01. Next base: position 51,656 of record JABBNX010000001.1, on the reverse strand, counting down.
TTCAAAGGCGTTATGATAAACAAGCTTTTCCTTCTCCGCAAAGCGCTGCTCCAGAGCAGTCAACTGTTCATGAAGCTTTTGTCGTTTCTCCGTTTCTTCCTTACTAAAGCCGAACAACGTCATTACCGACAATTCTTCCTTTTTCAACCACAACGACTTCAAGTCCTTGTCGTTGGGAAGGCCGAAATTTTCCAGTGAATGCTTGAGGTTTTCAATCTCTTTGCGCAGCACACCCTTGTTACTTGGTGATTGCTTATAATCCCACACAAGCCCCCGATACCTGTCGGTCAATTCTTTCAACTTCCTGCGGTTTGCTGCCGGTATATTGGGATTGCCGCTGATGGCGAAGCGACTGACCAGCGAATTGCCGCACTTGATGTTGATGTCGATGTTGGGGAGCGTTTCTAATTGATCGCTACCGCGCCGGTAATAGGCGTTCTTCAGCAGTTCGATCCACAAGCGCAAACGGCAGATGGCAACCGACTTGGGGTTGATATCCACACCGAACAGGCAGTTTTCAATGATGGTCTCTTTTTCGTGAAAGAATGTTTCCTGTACCCTTTGCGATTCAGCATCCTTGAAATGATACTCGAAGATCAGATCATCAACGGTAACGATCAGCTCGTCGTTTTCAACGGTGACTTCACAGCGCAACAGCTTGCCGTCACTGTCGGCAAGTATGCGCAACCCGCTCTTGATTGCTATGATCTCGTTCAACGCCGAGACGAGAAAATGCCCAGAACCGACCGCCGGATCGCATATTTTGAGGCTATTTACCAGTGTATTTGCCTCGTTCAGCGGAACGCGTTGACGGTAGAGGTCGTTGTGCAGTTCCGTGAGACTTGAACAACTCCAGCCGTATGTTTCGTTGAACGTTCGCACCACTGCGCGGCGGATAGTTTCGCGGCAGATGTACATAGTGATGAAGCCGGGGGTGAAGAAGGAACCGTCTTTGTAGCCGTTTATCTTTTCGAAGATCAGCCCGAGCACCGAGGCGTTGATGATGCTCTTGTTCTGTTCCTGAATATCGGCGCTGCCCTCAGCGCCAAAGTCGTAGGCGTCGAGGAATTCGAAAAGATAGCCGAGGGTGCTTTTACTGCCGCTCAGACGCTTGCCGTTGGCCCCCTTCAATACCGTTGCACCGTGCAGCGGCAGATCGAGCCGGTTTTTCAGCTCGTTAATGCGCATGGTAGCCCGTTCCAAATCGCTTTCCTCGAACAGGGAGCTGTTCAAATAGGGAATGTTGCCGAACTTGGCGCGCACCGACTCGCTCCGTTCATCAACCCGTACCGCCAACACCTCAAAGAAGAGTTCGTTCAGTTCGTCAAAATCGCCAATTCGGCTGCTGTTCAGGAAAGCATGACTGCGATCACCTTTGTGGTAGCCGATCAACTGCCCTTCCAGCAGTTTCAGGAACAACAGGCGGTTCAGCCAGGTGATGCAGAGTTCCAGAGCAACGCTGAAACATTGCTCGTCCTCATCGGCGCCATACTGCAGCAGGTTGGAGAGAACCGAGAGCCGTCCGCGAGTTTTGAGAAAGTTGCAGGTATTCTCCAGCAACGAACCGTCATTGCGGCTCCCCTCTTGCTTGCGGCGGATCAGCTTCTTTCCCTTCTCCTTGACCTCTTCTAGGCCGAGAATGTGCAAAAGTTCGCTGTAGAATTCCTTGTTAAGAGAGTTGCTGTCATTGGTGAATGTCTGTTTGAGCAGGTGCGGTGGAGAAAACACCTTGTAGAGGGCAATCAGTTTACTATCTTCACGCTGGGCCGGGTTGCGGATGATCCGCTCGTAATCCTTCAGGTCGAAATAGGTGCAGGGGATCTCGTCCAGTTCTTTCTCGATGAAAGGCTTGGCAATCTCCTGATAAAACCAATCTGTGCTGGTGCCGACCAGCAGGCCATCATTCCAATCCTGATAGCTTTTGACCAGTTTTTGATTGCCAAAGAAAAAATGTTCAAAATCAACCGCGTCAAAGATGTACCACTCGTAGATATTACAGATGATGAGGTGCCGGATCTCATTGTTGCCCTTGATGTAACGTTCCTGCATGTAGTAGTGCAGCAGCTCGTGCAGTGCCTTGGCGTTTGGCCGCTCTGGCGAAATCATTTCGCTTTTGTTGGTGGGGCGCTTAACCTCAATCAGTACGCCGACCGATGCAGCCGAGGTAGTACCATTGTGGATCGCCAAATCCGTACGACCACTGGTATTTATCTCGTTGGTCTGTTTATACCAGGTATCTTTGAGAAAATCGGAAACGATATTTTTGAGGTGTTCTTCGTGCTCGTCACTGCGGATACGCTCGAACATACGTGCCAGATTAACCTTAAACAGTTCAATCTGATCGCGCTTGAGGCTTTGTTTGAGGTAGGCTTTGTTGAGGGATTTTGCAGGCGGATTAATAATGAGTTTCATAATCTATGGGCCTTTGATTACTCGCGGTCTGCCGACTTGATAAAAATTACTGAATGTTTATATATCAAATCACCATATCAAATACCATACAAACAAAAAGGGCGGCATCACTGCCGCCCCTGCACATTCGTGGATCATGTAACCGTCCTGAAAACGATCACCCGGAATCCGGAGTTATTTCTCTCGATATTCCCACCAGATTATTTACTTTTTTACTTTCTTCTTGGTTTTTTTTGCCTCAGCATCTTCTGTAGGAACCGTGGCATTTGTTGTCGCAGCGGCTTTCTTTTTCTTCACTGGGACTACACTCTCCTGCTCCTTGATGCCCAGATGCTTCTCAATACCAGGGATCGCCTCACCGCCGTTTTTGCGGTACTTTTGATACCCGGCTGCGATCTCCTTATGCACTTTAATAAAAGAGTTCAGCGTGGGAACCAGTACAACCATCGCCTTTAAATCATCAGCCAACGCAAACTCCGCTTTTTCCTTTTTGCTCATTGCAGCCTCCCTGTTGAGTTTAAGACCCTATGTCGCGTTATGTGGATGCATAGATTTACAACATCGGCACCAGCCTGATAAATGATGGTAAAAATGTATCCTAATGAATACCCGCTCGTATGTAACACTGTTCTCATCAGCGTAGTGTTACAATCATGTAAATTTTCATACAATCAGGTGACGGATCGGTGCATGTGGACGCCCACAGACACCCTTACTCAACACGAGGAGCCTTTCGTAACATTCTCACCCGGGCTTGACAGTCGACAACTCCACCTTCAAGGGCCCGGAATCCCAGGTAACGTCCGGATATAATGATTTTTCGAGACGAAGATAGGTGCCGTCGACTCCTGACGGAGCCCACCAGCACTCGTTCCCCTGGCTCGGGAGTTCGCTAAAAAGATAAAGCTCGCTATTTTTGTCTCTGGCAATATACATGTCGTGCCCCTTTTTAACCGACTCTGCAGAGTTATTGCACTTGAGAATTTTTATTCATTCCCGCCGCTCAGCTTCGCTCGAAGAACGACCTCCGTCCAAAGCTGGTCGAATAGTTCCGTTGCCTGATTTTTTGGTGCAAAGACGCCGACCGGTGCTCTTTTTACTCCCATATACTCAATAATTGAAAGATACGGGATGGTTGTGCGCAACAACCCTTTGATATCGGTCTGGCCTGTTTCCATGGTCTCAAGGTGGAGTTTTTTGCGCCTGTCCACCATTGAAAAGAACGGCATCAGCTTGAGGGTAAGTTTCTTGTGCTCGCTGACATAATCCAGAATCTGGCCGTAGGTCCGCAATGACAGCGTTGTTGGAATGAGCGGCACCAGCATGACGTCAGCCGAGTTAAAAACGTTTTCCGACACCAGAGAAAAGCTGGGGGGACAATCCAGAAACAGGACATCATAATCATCTTCAAAGCGGCTTAAAAATTCGCTCATCCGTTTTTTAGGTTTCTTCTCGCTATCAAGAAACAGGTCCATATGCCGATAGGAAAAATCCGCCGGCAACAGGTCCAGACAGTCGATATCAGTCTCTTTAACGAGGTCGCCAATCGCCTTGGTTTTAAAAAGTTTCTTCGTTCCGCCTTTAACCTCGGGCTTCACATTGAAATAATAGCTTGAGGCTCCTTGTGAATCCAGATCCCACAGAAGCGTCCTCATGCCGTTCTTCGCACAGGAATAGGCCAGATTGACGCACGTGGCCGTTTTACCGACTCCACCCTTGATGTTATAAACGGCAATTATTTTCATTGGTCACTCCTTAGCCTGAAGGTACAAAAGCCAATCTAAGGCATATGTTACCAGAAAACAAGCCTGTCATGCGCATCGCGCCCGGTGTCCAGATTCCACTCTTCAAACTGGTGCATATATGCCGGAGCGGCAGCACACACTGCCTGTTCCACCAAGCGCCACACCGCCGCGACATTTTCGGCAGCATGGTCGAAGATCTTGTCATAATGGAGAAGGTAGTTGGGTTCAGACGGTATAATCTGCTCTTCTATATACTGCCGGTCAACCGTTTCATACGCCGGATAGGTCACCCCCATCTTTGCGGCTATGACAGAGGCAAGGGGAAAAAGCCGCACCTCGCCGGCCCTGCAATCGGCAGCTTTGGCAACAAATTCGCGGTGCCATGAGGCACTATTCGGTGAATATTTGACGAACTGGTGCGGATACACATCCCCGAGCATGCCTTCCCAGAAAGTGACGATGTCGCGGTCAAGCCGGGTTCCGTCATCGGCATCGCTGCACTGCGCAACAATGCGGGCAAAGGTGTCGGATACGCCGATTTCTCCCAGGTTCATCCTGCGGTAGATATAGCTGTCCTGATTCATCTCGCAGACGCGGTGGTGCCGTTGGTTTTCAGCATAGGCCCCCACCTTGGCCTGCACCACGGGATGAATGGTCACATCGGTCGCAACGTGTGCGCAATAGCCCAACAGCCATGCCAGCTGTTTGTCACGGACGGTTCCGGCCGTGCCGCTCAGGCGCCTGACGCCGCTCGCAATCATCTCGCCCGCCCTGGCGCAGTGCATGGCATCCGCCCACCAGGCGGCAGTATCATCGTGTCGGGCAAGATTGGGATAATCAGGGCTCACGGCGCCCAATGCACAGTAGGGGAAATACTGTTCCAGAGCGTCAAGGAACCCGGAGGATGAATTAAAGATCGACCCGGACGTGCCTGGTCGCATGAGTTCATGCAGCAGTGTAATGTGAGCATACGGGCCCGGCATATTGTCTCCTGTCCCCAGGTGCGCCTATATTCAGACTCTGGGTGTGTGAGCATTTTTCATGAACGCAAGAGCCATGAGTATTCCGTAGGCGAGCACAGCGGCCGGAACGGCGGTAACCAGCCAGGCTGCAAGCGATTTGAGTGTAATCCAGTACAGAAGGCGCCATGACGTTCCGGGATTCCGGATCACTGCGGCAAACAGATGCGGCGGCAGCGGCGGCCCCCAGGGGAACAGCCGTGCGCCCAACGTAAAAAAGGGAACCAGGAGTACCAGTTGCAGCGGATAGAAGAGGTAGTTGACCGACTGTAACGCCACATGGTTGAGCTTGAAGATATAGGCCACCACGATGCATATCAGCGTCGTTCCCCACAGTAGCGGCATAACCCCGATGGCAAAACCCACGCAGAGTGTCAGGGCACTTTTCTGCGGTGTGAGTCCACATGTCAGGACTTTCCGAAACCGTTTCAGCAGAGGGGATAACATCCGCCCTACGGCACTCTTTAACCGCTGAGCGGCAGGCGCGTTAAATCCGGTCACGATGCACATGAAAACTGAGTATGGCTCCGGTTACTGTACTGCGCCCCGTATAATAGAAAATTGCCATCCAGATGCCTTGCAGAAACAGGATCAGTGCCGGGTTCCAGAGGCTTTTCAGGCCGGCGGAGAGATCGGGAACTGTAATTGACTCGCCGGCAAAAACGTATGCCACCGCCACCGCATATGCTATACCGACCACCCCCATGATCTGATATGCGGAAAAAGTGCCCTCCCCGCGATAGTCAGCCCGAAGGGTTTCGGAAAAGGACCGCCACCCCTGCGTAGTGATGGTGGCAAACAAAAAAGCGCTCATGTGGTGCGACGCCAGATAGAGTCCGGCGGCAATAAGCCCGCAGACAGCATAGAGAACGGCGGTGATCGCCTGGATCGGAATCACTTCGATTGCTTCCATTCCCCCGGCATAGGCGATTTTTTTGGTGCTGCCGAAAAAAGTGAAGCCGCGGCCGGCAAACAACCTTCTGGTCAGCTCTGAACCGGCCGACACCGGTTTTCCGTAGCAACACCCAAAACTGATGCAGGCCAAACGACCCAATCCTTCGCCAAAGGCGTAGGCAATGGCGATAGCTGCATAGGCCGACATAATCGGAATATGGAATGCCAACAGTTCCCCGGCAGTGCGGTTGAGTACCACTATCACGAAAGGGGTGATCAGGATGCCGACGAAAACCGCCCCGCCGACCGTGAACGTATCGGTCTTCTTTTCCACGATCCGGGCCACCAGCCGCGAGGCCGGCACACAGCAGCAGAGCATGACCGCAACCAGAGCGGCCGTGCCGAGCGGCGGCACTCCGGCAGCCCCCATCAGCACCAGCAGCACCGCTACCGCTACCAGATAGGCATTGGCGGTCAGCACACCATACCAGGTGAAGTTAATCCCCTTCCAGTCACCCTGTTCCGTTCGGGATGCCGGCACCGAAGCAACGATCTGCCACCCTTCGCCGGGGAGCTTCCTGAATCCCCACCAGAAATAGACGGACAGAAACATGATTACAGCACACAGTGTCACGGATACCATCATGTAAGTCCCCTCTTCCGTACCGCGCCAAGCACGGATCTGACCCGGATGTCAGTTTCCACCAGAGGCTTCTGGAATCCCTGGGTAAAGCGGCTCGAAGCTCCAGTATGGTTCATGTTATCCAGAATGTCCCGCGCAAAATCGATGCGTCCCTCCTGGAATATCAGTATGTCAGTGCTGCTGCCGGGACGGTAAAGACTCTTAGGTTGTCCCCTGTGGAGGAACATCCCCTTTTCGACGGGACGTGGCGCGTTGTATGACTCAGAGCTGTAGGCCTGGACGATGTCGCCAATCATCAGGGCCACAACTTCTATCATTGCCACAAGGCCGGCACCCGTGCCGCCCGGCACATCGGTATCGATGATCGTTACTACCCGTTTGTTCTTGGAGTAGGGGGTGGCGACACTGACCACAGCCGTCGGATTGCAGGAATGGTAATCGCCGTCAATGGCATAGAAATCAACAACCTCTCCGGATACCGGGGTGTGGTTGTAGTGATATTTGTCAGGCGTCAGGCGGAATACGGCAAAATCACCTCCGGTAAAGGACGTGTTCCATTCGTTGGTGCCACTGCCGAACATTTCCTCGAAGGAGAAAAATTTATCCTTCAGAAAAATCAGCGACGTTTCGCGGAAAGACCCAACCAGCACCCGGGCATCGGCAGGTGAGACGATCACATCCGTCCCAGCCGGCATGGGACGGCACTCCCAGTAGCGGATCTTTCTCTCGAATATTTTACGGGGCGTATCCAGCTGGCTGGTCGGGTCGAGACACTCCGACAGGTCAATGCCGCAATCAGCGAGAAAGGCACGTTCGTTCAGGACGGGACGGTCAAAATTGACCAGGCTCAGGATATGGGACGACCGGCTGCTGGTTAACATCCTGAACAGAGCGGTACTGCTCTCTCGCACGCCATGATAGAGCAGACACACCATCCAGTCTCCCAACAGTCGCTCGGTGATTACCATGCCGCTATCCCGCTCGATATACTGATGCTGCATCATCCGGAGTGCTCCTTTGATTGTCAGATTTGTGCGTGTCTGTACGCTGGTCGAGAGACACCTTGAGCAGAATCAGGTTCATCATGCGCTGGAGGGTGGTAATGTCAGCGCGCTCGTGCAGGACGTCCTCTTTTACTGCGGCAACGAACCGGGCGGCGTCCTCTCCCTGGAGGATGGCGCGCAGGGCTGTGCAGTGCGGCTCATCCGGAGAGTTCTGCTCCCGGTCAAGCATGGTGCAGTCCTGGAGCAGAAAACCGAACGCCTCATCCATATGCCGCTGGCGCAGCGTGGTGCGGTAGTAGCGCTCGGCAGCGGTGTTAAATTCGCGGGCATTGACGCGCAGGGGTGACGATCCGCCCGCCTCGTCGAGGATGCCGGCGGTCAAACGCCCGGCGGCGGAATGAAGTGCTGGTTCATTGATGCGCATTTCAAGGTCATTCAGCGTGTCGTGCAGTCCCATCAGTTCGACCAGGTCGGCTGCATCCTCCCTGATTACCAGAATCAGCGCCCGCCGGTACTCGTTGATCTGCACGCGGAGATACCCGGGGTAGCGGCGGCTGGGGCGGATGCCTTTGGTTTTCTTGAGGATCTTGTCGAGAAAGGCATTGGCGCTGTCCTTGCGCACAAAAAAAGTGGGGATGCCGATAGCCGCACCGAAAAATATCTGCCGCCGTTCGCTCTCCACCGAGGGGGCATCCGGAATGTGCGCATGGGTCGTGCCGAGCGCCATATATTTGTAGGCCAGCGCCGTAACCAGGGTTTGCAGGTCGGTGGCACGCCCCATATCTTCCCCGAAATTTTCGAATACGCTGTAATAACGCCCTTCGAAGCCCGAGAAGCCCATTTTGGCATATTCACGCTGTTTGTAGAGCAGGTAGACCGACATCTGTTCATCGAACACTCCCATGTCGGCCAGATCGCGGCGCAGCCGGTCACTGTTGCCCACCTGCCCGTTCAAACCGGGGCTTTGCTCAGTAGACAGCAGGCTGACCAGGTAATCCACCAGCCGATAATCGGGGACAAAATCACCCTGTAACCTGAAAACCGAGCTCACCATCTTGTCCAGCATCGCCGGTCCGAAGGGGGTGAGCGGCTGGCCGAAAATGGAAAGATCCGCCTTCTTTTTCCAGCGGCGCCAGATCATTCTCAGGTGGGTGTAGTCCAGTTCGTGGGGAAGAAACCCGAGTGCCTTTTCCGGGTGAAAATCGGTAAAAGCCAGCCGGTAGGGGGCGGCGGTATAGGTGCCGACGAAGAGCGGCAGAAAGTGTTCGCCGATCTTGATTGCCAGATCGCCAAAATGTTTCTCGTGCTGGGCGGAAAAACCGCCAGCCGCCAGGGCTTGCGTCAAGCGCCGGCTGCCGATGCTGATATGGGTGCCGTTGTTGGCCAGGCAGACATTGGAAAGATTGGGCAGCGAAACGAGGTTGGTGAGAATGATGCCGGCATCCCTCAACTTGGCGATCGCATTAAGTTGGCTGCGGGACAACACCTGGTGGCAGAGCTGCATGTAGCGGAACTTGTCTTCCCCACGGTCCCACCCGGAAAGACAAGGGCTCATGAACAGGTCCCGGTAGAAGCTGTCAGAAACATGGTCGTTCAGCTCCTTTTGCCGGACCGGCGGGTGTGGGGCAAAATAGGTCATGGCCTGCTGACCGCGCTCGGCAATGCCGAATGCCTGGTTGGCGTACATCACCAGCAGTTGCGTCATCAGGAAGCGGATGGCGGTTTCCCTGGCAATACCTCTCCCCATGCCGGACGCGGGAGTAAGGGATACGACGTTGAAGGAAAAGGTTTCCGGCGAGGTATTGTCGTTCAGGAAGTGTTCCATCAAACGGATGCCGGTCTGACGGATCATAGCGGGGAGTATCTGCTGGGAACCGAGCAGGTCGGCAAGAGCCAGCTTGATCAGGTAGCTGATCGGCAGCCGCAGCATCTCTTCACCAGAGGCATCACTGAACATGAAACGGCTTGAGTCTGCACGTGTGCCGCCTGCCGGGTTCTTTTTATCAGCCAGCAGGTCTTTTTCAAATACATCCTGGGCAAAACGGGACAGGTTTCGGCGGGGAAATCGCACCCAGCTGTTTTCCCATGTTTGTGAAGGGTTGTCCGCCAGAAAGCGTTCCAGATCGGCGATAACCTTGTGTGGCGTCTCGCCCGACGCCGCCCTCTTCATCATGTTGGCGAAAAAATTGGACTGTTCGATAATCAGCGGCAGGTCAACATTTTCCTTTGCTCCGCATACGACAGCCTGAAGCTCGCTCTCTGAACCGGCGGTCACATCATGCAGAGAGAAAGGCAATGTGGCCGCCAGTTCCTCCCGTGAGGCGAAAGACACTCCCAGCCGCGCAAAAATTTTGCGGGTGTTTTCCGGCGCAATCCCCACTTCGGACATGCGTTCTCTAATCATGAACACTCCCTCGCGGAAAATGGTCTGAACAATCCGCCGTTTTTCTGGACGCTGTAGTGGCACATAATGTATCTGTTGTCAGGTCGACAGAAAGCAGTGGAACTAAAAAGGCTGGGCAGATTCTTTGGGACACCGGTCGAACTGGCGATGCAGTGGCAGGGTTGATCATGGTTTTGATCATATATGAAAATTGTGACGAATGTGTTCGTGCCGTGTAAAAGTTCTGTTACTTTTTACTGTTAGAGCGGAAAGGGAGGAGTATATTATCAGGTTAATTCATAGAACTGCGCAAGAATGTGTACGAAATGCCATTTTCAGAAAAAACCGGATGCCCTTGATATAGGTTTCCGGCTTTTAATTCTTCGAATTCATGGTATGAAGTAATGAACATATGGCCACTGCCGGTAAAAACAAGCAACACAATAATCACATTTTGGAGGCTCAGTTATTTTGGAAACACTGAGGATTAACTCTTGGGATGAATTGTTAAATGAACTTTTTGCTGATTCATGGAACGAGGATATACGACGTTTTCGTTCGCGCTTTGCTTTCAGGGGGCTGTCAGACTCCAGCTATCGCCTTGATACAACGTTAATGCGATTAGGTGGCCAGTATGTCGAACTGGAAAGACATCTGCTGAGGAACTTCAAAAAATACGCCCACCGAAATATTGTTGAGCGCGACTCTCTCTGGCACTGGCTGTCAGTCGCTCAGCACTACGGCCTCCCTACCAGGTTGCTGGACTGGACGTATTCACCTTTTATCGCCATGCATTTTGCAACATCAAACATTGAAAAATTCAATATTGATGGCGTTATCTGGGCGGTTAATTATGTCAAAGCACATGAACTGCTGCCGCAAACACTTAAAAAAAGACTTGCAGACGAAGGTGCCAACGTTATGACGGTCGGAATGCTCTCGGAAGTCGTCAATTCGTTGTCCGAATTTGATGCTCTTGCTAACGATAAGTTAACAATATTTTTTGAGCCGCCTTCCATAGATGACAGAATTGTCAATCAGCATGCTTTTTGTTCCGTCATGTCGGACCCGTCCATGGCTCTTGAATCGTGGCTGGAAAACCAACCGGGCATTTCCAGAAGAATTATCATACCTGCAGCCCTCAAATGGGAAATCCGCGACAAGCTGGACCAGGCCAACGTAAATGAGCGGGTCCTCTTTCCCGGTCTTGACGGCCTGAGCCGCTGGCTTAAGCGCCATTACAGCCCAAGCACGTAATTGTCCCAGTGAGCTGTTCTGCAACCATTGATCTACCCGCGGACAAATCTGCCTCCTATGGTACACATACATAGCGGGGCTGGGAACAACTTCCGCCCCGTCTTATCATTACCCCACTATTCCTCATGTATCCGGCGATTGACAACCAGTGACGATCCCGGCAACCTTTTGGCGGCCTTTTTGACCTCTGTTGAGATCGAAGCCAGCTGGGCATACGAGGAAACCGGCGTCAAACGGGTATTGACGATACCGATGGAAATTGAGAGCAACCCGAATGTTTCCAGTTCGCCTTTGCGGTTTACGGCACTGTAACACCCTGCGGAAAAATCCTTTTCTCCATGAAATACGGGCAGGTGTTCCTCAAGTGCCTTGATAACCTGTGACGAGATGTACTCGGCATGGTGCGCTCCGGTTATGATAATGAAGTCATCACCGCCGATATGCCCGCAAAAGCAGGAGAATTGCTCATCTGATGCTCGTGTCACACCGGAGATGATTTCTCCGATCGCCTTTATGACCACATCGCCCCGTTGAAATCCGTAATAATCGTTGTACGGCTTGAAGTTATCGATATCGATGTAGGCAATATCAAAATCCTCTCCTGTCTGGAGCCGCTCGTTTATCTCGCGTTGAATTGTCTCGTTGCCCGGCAGTCCGGTCAGCGGATTGGCACTTTTGGCCAGTGTCAGGTTGATATCGGTAATGGCGTTGATGAAGCGGTTGACATCTACGACCCCGTAATAGATTCCGTTACGGCTCACGCAGATATTGTCTACCCGGACATGAGCCTCCTGCAACTGGATTGCCTGGGCAACGTCCCTGATCCTGACATTTGATTCAAACTGCAGCGTGGCAGGAACCATCAGATCGCGCATCTTCTTTGAATGATTTATATGAAATGCGAACCCGTTCATACCGATGACATGCTCTTCCAGAAAGGTGGAGCGATTGATAATGCCGACCGCACAACTATCGTCAACCACCGGCAGCACCTGCAGCGCAGGGTCGTTCTGAAATCGTTTGAGAACGGCAGCAAGGTTATCGGCGGGATTTGCTGGCACAACCGGGATGGAAATATCGCCGATATACTCTGCACTGCCGGCTTCCGCATCCGGACCGCTGCTGCGACCTGATGGAACCGGTTCTTCCATGCAGAAATGCGTTTCCAGGCTACATTTTTGGGAGGATAAATCAGGTGTGGAAACCGACATATCTCCAACCGATATTCCTTGAGCAATAAAGGCTTCAAACTGCTGGGGATCAAGCGGCCGGGCAAAATAGTACCCCTGTGCCTGCTGGCATTTTCGTTGACGGAGGAATTCCAGCTGTTCACGTGTTTCGACCCCCTCGGCGATTACATTCAGCTTTAGCGCATGAGCCATGGCAACAATAGCGTCCACAATCGCCGCATCATCGGGATCGTTGACGATATCGCGGACAAACGAGCGATCAATCTTTATCGTATCAATCGGCAGATGTTTGAGATACGAGAGCGAAGAGTAGCCGGTGCCAAAGTCATCCACCGAAATACCAATACCAAGATCTTTCAGGCGCAGAAGCTTGCAGACGGTATCACTCCCATCACCCATCAGGGCGCTTTCGGTCAATTCCAATTCGAGATAGTGCGGCTCCAGTCCGGTTTCAACAAGGGTCTGCATAACCAGCGGCACAAAGGCGTTATCACGCAACTGGCGGGCAGAGAGATTGACGGAGACTCTGAGCTTTGGCAATCCGGCATCCTGCCACGCCTTGTTCTGCCTGCAGGCCTCCTGTAATACATATGCCCCCAGACGCACGATCATGCCGTTCTCTTCCGCGACAGGGATAAACTTGTCGGGCGTGATTATGCCATAACCTGGACGCTGCCAGCGCACAAGTGCTTCCATGCCGATAATGTCCGCGCCGTTAATATCCATCTTGGGTTGATAGCAGAGATAAAATTCGCCACCATCCAGCGCTCGACGGAGACCGGTTTCAATACTGAGGTGTTCGACAGCCTTCTGGTTAAGTGCTTCGGAGTAATACTGGAACATGTCGCCACTTTGGCGGGCCTGGTTCATCGCGATATGGGCATTTTGCAACAGCAGTTCGCTCGTCACACCGTCTGAAGGAAAACAGGCCACTCCAAAACAGGCTGGAATTACTGTCTCATCGGCTCCCAGCCGGATCGGCACGGAAAAGAGCGACTGGAGCTTGTGCAAAATCATGGCAACATCACCCTCCAGCACGGTTCCGCCCAATACGAGTACGAATTCATCACGATGGATTCGAGCCACCGTATCATATTCGCGCACCGTCGCAACCAATCGTTCGGCGATGCCATGCACCACCTCACAACCACCGCTGTGGCCCCGTGCGTCGACAACAGCTTTGAAGCCGGTCAGACTGATGTAAATGACCGCAGTATTTTTACACTTGCGGCTGTTGAACGCAATTACCTGATTCAACCGGTCCAGCAGCAGGTTATGATTGGGGAGACCGGTTTCACGGTCGTAATAGGCCAGCTTCTTAATTTCCTGCTCGGCGAGGTGAAATGTTTCTTCTGATGAGCGAAGCTGCCGGGCATAATGACGGATCAGCAGATGCAATAAAGAGGCGGTTGCGATGACAAAGAGAATCCCCTTCAAAACAGCAAGCTGTTCAAACTGATGCTGATCCTTTACCAGCCAGGCGGTAGTAACATCCGAGAAAAATATCCACCCTATCCCGACAGATAAATACAACAGCATAATCCTGGCCGGCGAAAAAATATTATACGGTGCGGAAAAGATTTTATCGGTTGTTACAAACATGGGGCAGAACCTCCTCCAGAAACGTGGCAGAGAGCATCATAGTGAGCGAGCAGCAATTAACGTGCGGATTCTACACGCAATTCGGAACTGTTTGCGTTACAAGTGGGAAAACTGATTGTGACGGTTTGATGACGAAGATATAAAGGAAGGGGCGTGATTGATACAAACATGACGTAAACACAACAAAGCGGTAGTACGGGCCTCTTCAATCAGGCCGTGCTCAAAAATTATTCACCGAAACATCTCCCGGTCACTCAGATAAACCGAAGTTCACTCATTCCGTTGAAGTTTGATTCAGCTCGCAATCGTTCAGTATGCCGCTATTTTTGCAAAAAGGCCTTTTTGAACGACATCACCCGTTTTTTACCGGGAGCCAGATGCCAGAGAAATCCGGCTGGCTTATCATCCATATCCGGGCTCAGCTCCAGAGCCACGCAGGCCCCTTTTTTCAGTGAAATTGCCTCATCTGCCCGGCCGAGCAGCGTCGCAACCAACAATCCAAGCTGAGGTTCGTGGCCAACCACCATGATTCGCTTGGCATCTCCGCATTCCATTAAATATGAGATCAATTGGCTGACGTCAGTCCCCGGCAGAAGGAACCGGCTTGCGACGACCACATTCTTGCGACAGGCCTTTTCAGCCACAATTTCGGCTGTTTGCACCGCGCGTGTCAGGGGGCTGGTTATGGTTAACCGCGGCTTGGGGCCGTATTTGACGATCGATGAACTCATTTTTTTAGCTGCCGACCTTCCGTTCTCTGTCAGGTAGCGCCACTCATCCTGCAATGTATCACTACCATCTACCGCTTCTGCGTGCCGCATAACATATAATACCATGGTATCCTCCTGATCGATTGATAATTGGATACAAGTATAGACCTCATCGGGAGTTTTTCAACTTGCAGGCCGGAAAAGTTAGGAAAATTTGCGGAGGTTGAAAGGCGGGTACATACGACGTGGGCAAAATCTTATCGGCAACCAAACCAAATTAACTTGCTTATTATACGCCTGATAAAAAAAATTAAACAGACTGTTATTTTATTTTGGTAGTGGTATATTTGAATCAGCAAGAAGGAAGTGAATCTGGTTTGGAGGTTTTTTATGGAAGAAACTCCGCCTGAGCATGACCGAATAGAGGAGGCTGTAGCGCTCCGACCCACCTGATTCAGAGGTAAAATTTCAAAGGGAGGCGGTTATTATCGCAAATACTCCACCTGAAAGCAGTACACATAGTTTGAGAACGTCACTCCGAGGGAAGGTAGAATCGGAATACTCCTTGAAAACGGAATCGAATACGTAAAGATAAGTGAAGCCCGCCGAAACATTTGGCGGGCTTTTCATTTGAAGTTGAAACCTGCAGGTGCTCATCCGCAGTTTCCGAAAGGACACTATTTACTTCTGTGCTTTTACATGCGCGGTTCATCTGATATAGTTACTCAATGATCTCACCCTCTTTCTACCATATTGCGATCTATGCGTTTGTTTCAGTGATCCTGATCGGCGTACTGCTGGTAGCCGCGTGGTGGCTTGGAGACAAACGCACGTCACCCGCCAAGCAGATGGCCTATGAATCAGGAGTTGTTCCCAGCGGCTCGGCTCGGCTCGCGTGGCCGGTGCCATTCTATCTTGTAGCAATTTTTTTCATTGTTTTTGATGTCGAAGCTGCCTTTATCTTTACCTGGGCCGTAGCCTGGGATCTGCTGGGGATTGCCGGACTCGTCCAGATTACGGTTTTCATTGCGATCCTGTTTGCCGGCCTGGCCTGGCTCTGGCTAAAGGGGGGCCTGGATTGGGGGCCTTCCCGTGAAGGGAACGTGAAACGTGGATAACGAAATCCCCCAAAATGTACTCCTCACCCGCCTCGACGATATGATCAACTGGGGGCGCGCCAATTCTCTCTGGCCGATGTTCTTCGGTCTTTCCTGCTGCTTTGTCGAAATGATGACCTCATTCACCTCTCGCCATGATGTATCGCGCTTCGGGGCAGAAGTTCTCCGTGGCACGCCTCGCGAAGCGGACCTGATGGTGATAGCCGGCACCCCCTTTGTCAAGATGGCCCCCTCAATTTTGCTTCTCTATGAACAGATGGCCGAGCCCCGCTGGGTAATGTCGATGGGGAGTTGTGCCAACTCTGGTGGAATGTACGATGTATACAGCGTTGTACAGGGAATTAACCAGATTCTGCCGGTAGATGTGTATGTCCCGGGGTGTCCGCCCCGGCCCGAGGCCTTTATGCAGGGGTTGATACTGCTGCAGGAGAAGATCAGAACCGGAGAGCGCCCGGCCCGGCCGGTGCTGCACATGCAGGGTGGCTGGCAGGGGACGACCGTACCGGTACTGGTGCCGGGTGAAACAAAATCCAATGATACCCGTGGACCGGGCATGGAAGCGATCAGCATCCGTGGCGCGGCAGCCGGGCACCCCACGGCGTTCCAGCCCCGCTCTGACGAGATCTGGCGACCACCGGCCCCGCGCCATGACTTCCCGGATTTCGGCGTACCTGAAGAGATCAGGCAGTTATTTGAAGGCCAGGTTTCCGTCGACCCGGCCTCGACCGACATGCTGACACTCCGGTCTCCATCCGTCCATGTTCCCGCAGTGCTGAAGTATCTGAAAAACCGTTCCGGCCCTTCATTCAAGCGCCTGGAGGATATCGCCGCAGTCGATGACTCCTGCCGCCGGGAGCGGAGCAACTATCAGGATTTCACTCTCAACTACCACCTGCTTTCGTTTGACCATCCCGGTTACATCCGCATTAAAACCGAGTTGAGCGGCGATACGCCCGACATGCCTTCCGTCACCTCCGTCTTTCCTGCGGCCAACTGGTACGAACGGGAAGTGTACGATATGTACGGTATCCGCTTCAGCAGACACCCCAACCTGCGCCGGATTCTGATGCCGCACGACTGGGAAGGACACCCACTCAGGAAAAGCCACCCCTTCCGCGCCACCGAAATGAAGCCCTATACGCTTGAGGACGCCCGCCGTCATGCTCCGCTTCCCGCTTCGGAGTTTTTTGAACGGATCAGTGAAGGGGAGATGATTCTCAACCTTGGGCCGCAACACCCCGGCACCCATGGCATCATCCGCTGCATTCTCAAGCTGGATGGCGAGGAGATCCGCGATATTGATTTTGATATCGGCTACCACCATCGCGGTGCCGAAAAAATTGCCGAACGTCAGCACTGGAATCAGTTCATTCCGTACACCGACCGCATCGATTATCTGTCCGGCGTGCAGAACAACCTGGCCTACGTCAACTCGGTTGAACGGCTCTGCGGCATCACCGTACCGGACCGGGCCATCTATATCCGTGTCATGCTGTCAGAACTGTTCCGAATTGCCAGCCACCTGGTCTGGCTGGGAACATTTGCAGCAGACGTAGGGGCAATGACACCGGTTTTCTATACGTTTACCGACCGGGAGAAGATTTTTGACATTGTTGAGATGATTACCGGCGGGAGAATGCACCCCGCCTGGTTCCGTATCGGCGGTGTTACCGAAGACCTGCCGGACGGCTGGCAGGAGCCGGTACGCACCCTGCTCGAATGGATGCCGCACCGCTTGAAAGAATACGAGCAACTGATTAATGGCAACCCGATCTTCCGTAAGCGGTTGCAGGGTGTCGGTGAAATTTCGCTTCAGGATGCACAGGAGTGGGGGGTGACAGGCCCAAATCTTCGAGCGTGCGGCTTTGAGTGGGATCTGCGGCGCAAAATGCCGTACGGTGGGTATGATCGTTTTGATTTTGAAGTGCCGACCGCCGAAGGTGGCGATTGCTGGGCGCGCTATCTGGTGCGGACGCTGGAAATCAGACAATCGCTCCGGATTGTAGAACAAGCCATGCGCGGGATGCCTGAGGGACGCTATATTACTGACGACTATCGCTATGTACTGCCACAAAAACGTGATGCGCTGGAGAACATCGAATCTCTGATCCATCACTTTGTCAACAGCACCCGCGGCATGTCTCCCCCGCGAGGAGAAAACTACTCTGCTATTGAGGCACCAAAGGGAGAAAATGGTTACTTTGCCGTATCAGACGGCCTTTCAGTCCCGTATCGCCTCCGCATCAAGACTCCCAGCTTTCCGCACATCCAGGTTCTGCCGATCATGAGTCGCGGCTGGCTGGTTGCCGATTTTCTGGCGATCCTCGGATCGGTCGATTTTGTGTTGGCAGATCTGGATCGATAACTCGTTAACACACCTTTCACGTGCCGTTTCCGATCATTCAGGCACGGCTCCTTCCTGGCTCTTCTCGTAAATCCCGGCAAAATCGTCCTTGATTTCGTCAAATGCCGTCAACACTTCCGGATCAAAATGCTGTGGCAACGTGCGGCCATCACCACTCAAAATGATATTGCAGGTTTTGGCGTGGTCAAGCGCCTGTTTATAGACCCGACTGCTGCGCAAGGCGTCATACTGGTCAACAATCATGACGATCCGCCCCTCTAAAGGTGTCTCCTCTCCTTTCAAACCATCCGGATAACCGGTGCCATCCCAGCGTTCATGATGCGTCGCGGCAATGACTGCCCCCATCTTGAGCATGCTGTGAGGAGACCCTTTCAGGATACGCTCGCCGATGGTTGTATGCTGTTTGATAATGGCAAATTCCTCTGTCGTCAGCGCACCCGCCTTCAGAAGAATTGAATCGGGAATGCCGATTTTACCGACATCATGCATGGTGCTGGCCACCGAAATATCGTTCACAAAACTGTCATGCATATTTAAATGCAGCGCCAGATGCTTGGCATACAGACCTACCCGCAAAATATGCTGGCCGGTATCTTCGTCACGAAGTTCGGCGGCGGCGGTCAGCCGTTCGATAATTTCCCGGCTCATGTGGGTGATCTCGCCAAGCGCGGCATTGAGTTCGGCCGTTCTGGTTGCGACCATGCGTTCCAACTCGGCCTTGTAGTTCTTTTCGATCTGGGTTAACCGCTTGAAATTGACCCCTTTCTCAACCGTATGAACCAGTGCCGGCGGACGGTATGGCTTTATTATAAAATCAAAAGCACCTTTCTGGATTGCCTTAACCGCCACATCCAGATCAGCATATGCCGTCATCAGCACAACCGGAGTTTCCCTGTCAAGAAAACGGATCTTTTCCAGCAGTTCAAGTCCATCCATGATCGGCATATTGATGTCCGTCAGTACCAGATCAACCGGCTCCAGCACAAACTGCCTGACCGCTTCCTGGCCGCTTGAAAAAGCGCGCACCGAAAATCCGAATTCGGTCAGCAACGTTGTGACGCTCTCAAGGACAAAACGATCATCATCAACCACAAATATTTTACCATTACTGTTGTTACCCATTATCAAGCACCTCACGAATTTTCATCAGCAGCTCTTTGGGAGTAAAAGGTTTCGCCAGGTAATTCATTTCCTCGTCCAGTCCGCCTTGACTGACCACCACATCCTTGGTGTAGCCGCTGCAAAACAGAATTCTCACGTTCGAGTCAATATGTTTCATCTCATTATACACATCGCGGCCGTTCATTTTCGGCATGATGACATCAAGTATCACCATACTGATCCGCTTTGTCTGTTCGCGAAAGCGTTCCAAGGCCTCTTCGCCGTCAACCGCCACAATGACAGAATAATTAAATTCCTCCAGAATGTTTTTGATGAGCTCACGGGTGGCTTCGTTGTCTTCGGCCAGCAGGATATAGTCACCGCCATGGACATCCTCGACCTTTTCCGGCACTTTTTCTTCACGCCCGGCAGGAACAGAGTCAAGAAGCGGCAGATAAATCTGAAAAATTGTGCCGATTCCTATGGTGCTGTGGCAGAGGATATACCCATTATGTTTTTTGATAACGCCATAAACGATGGAAAGCCCCAAACCGGTTCCTTTACCCAGCTCTTTCGTCGTATAGAATGGCTCAAAGATATGTTTTACAATTTCCGGTTCCATCCCTTCGCCACTGTCGGTAAAGGTCAGCAGGGCGTATCTGCCCGGCTGGCCGAATCCCCTTGCAAGGACAAAATCAGTATCAAGAGTGACCGCTTCGGTTGTTATGACGATTGGACCGCCGTGTGGCAGAGCATCCCGGGCATTTGTGGACAGGTTCATCAGCACCTGCTCAAGCTGACCGCTATCGGCCAAAACCGGTAACCCTCTCTTTTCGAGATTAATTTCAAGATAAATATCTTCGCTGATCAACCGGAGCAATAGCTGATGAACACGGTTAATTATTTCATTCAGGTCGACAACAACGGGGTTTGATGCCTGCTTGCGACTGAAGGCCAGCAAACTCTGAGTCAGGCGTGCCCCACGTTCTGCAGTAGCAGCTATCTGTTCAGCATTTTTTTTCAGGGGGCTGTCGCCAGGAAGCTTGAGCTGCATAATACTGGCATACCCAACAATAGCAGTCAGAATGTTATTGAAATCATGGGCGATGCCTCCGGCCAGTTGACCTATCGCATCCATTTTCTGTGCTTGACGGAGCTGCCCCTCCAACTGTTTATGTTCGGTAATATCCTCCTTGATGGCAATAAAATGAGTAATGGCATAACTGTTATCCCTGATGGGAGCAATCAGGGCCTGCTCCCAATACAATTCGCCATCTTTTTTGCGGTTGTGGAATTCGCCGCGCCATTCACCGCCTGCAATAATTGTTTCCCACAGTTGCTTGTATTCTTCGTTACTTGTTTCTCCTGTCTTAAGAACACTCGGATTCTGGCCGACCGCTTCATCAAACGTGTAGCCGGTCAACTCGGTATAATGCGGGTTGACATATTCTATGACACCGGAGGTATCGGTAATGACAATTGAAGCGGGATTTTGCTCAACCGCAACGGAAAGCTTGCGCAGGTGTTCTTCAGCCTTTATCCTTTCGGCCAGTTCCCGCTTTGACTCATCAATGAGGCGGGCATTTTCAAGGGCCAGCGATGCCAATTCACCAAACTGGACCAGAAGTTCCAATTGCTCATTACTCAAATGAATTCCTTCATCAACAAACGCAACACCAAGAACACCCACAACATCCTCACCTGACTTAAGCGGCACACCCGCCATAGTCCTCAATACGTCCCGGTCTGCATCGGGCAACCGTCCTTCCCACGTGCTGTAATCGTCGATATGAGACAGATTCCCCGTGTTCCATATTCGTCCGGCGATGCCCTCTCCCCGCCTGATCGGATAATGGTCAAGATAATTGTATATGCCGCTCTGAAAAACCATTTCCATTTCGGTTCCGGCACTGTTTTTAAGATATACATAACAATGTTCCGTACCAAGCAGACTACCGGCGCGGATAACAAGGGCCTGCAACAGCCCGGCAACGTCCAGACGGCTGATCAACCCAAGGGTTGTTTCGTGCAGTGCCTGCAGATATTCGTTCTGGCGATGGAGTTGCACGTCGGCGCGCTCATAACGCTTCAGATAGCGGTACATAAACCAGAACATGGCCAATGAAAGCAGCGAAAGGAAGATTAGAAGAAAGATAAGAGGTATGCTCCTGACGCGGTTGACGAGCAGGTACGCTATCAAAAACAGCAGAGCGGACAGTGCAATCGTTACGAACAGGAGAAGGAGAAGTGTTGCTTTGGTTTTCAGACTGAACCGGAACATATCCACCCCTGCGCTCTGTCGTGGCAATTGACAAATTGACCGGTACGATACCACAGATTCCCCGGAGTTAGTAAGATTGAATTTACTCCCCCATAAATAATCACACTGAAGTCATTTGTTTGGCAATTTTCCAGGGATATGCCGCACGATTTTACCAACTTTTCTTTGGACAAGAGCCGACCCTTACAGTAATATGGCAGAATTTAGCAGGCACAAGAGGAGTATTCAGATTGGACAAACTCATCATCAAAGGTGGAAAAAAACTAAAGGGCGACGTCACGGTCAGCGGCTCAAAGAACGCTTCGCTCCCCATTTTTGTCGCGACAATTCTGGCGCCGGGAAACAACCAGATCAGCAATGTTCCGTTTTTACGGGACATTAACACCACCATTAAAGTACTGGAGTCACTTGGCGCAGAAGTCGAGGGAAACGGCAACGTTGTCCGAATCGATACGACCAACATTGCCAGCCATGAAGCGACCTATGACCTGGTCAAAACCATGCGGGCCTCGGTCCTGGTTCTGGGACCGCTTCTGGCCCGCTTTGGCAAGGCACGGGTCTCGTTGCCGGGTGGCTGTGCTATTGGAGCGCGCCCGATAAACCTTCACCTGAAAGGACTACAGGCGCTTGGTGCCGAAATCACTCTTGAACATGGCTATGTCGAAGCAAAGTGCCGACGCCTCAAAGGCGCCCGCATCAATTTTGATATTTCGACAGTAGGCGGCACTGAACATCTGATGATGGCCGCTGCGACCGCCTCAGGCGAAACCCTGCTGGAAAATGCCGCTCGCGAGCCGGAAATAGTTGATTTGGCCCTATACCTGAATCGCATGGGGGCAAAAATTGAGGGGGCAGGCACCGACACGATCAGAATCCAGGGTGTCTCCGAGCTTGCGGCTGCCGATTACGAGGTCATGCCGGACCGGATTGAAGCAGGCACGTTTATGATCGCAGCAGCAATGACCGGAGGAGACATCCGCATTCACCGCATGAAACTGGAACATCTCGATGCCCTCTCGTTCAAGATGCAGGATGCGGGAGTTGAAATCACCAGCCATGACGGGGTTGTGAGAGTCAAGGGGCCGAGACGGCTTAAAAGCATCAACATCAAGACACGCCCGTACCCCGGCTTTCCAACCGACATGCAGGCCCAGTTCATGGCCATGATGTGCGTTGCGGAAGGTGCCAGTGTTATCTCGGAAAATATCTTTGAAAACCGCTTCATGCACGTGTCAGAGTTGCAGCGTTTCGGCGCCGCCATAACTGTCGAAGGCAGTACGGCAACAGTTATAGGGGTCAAAAACCTGTCGGGAGCTCCGGTCATGGCCACTGACCTGAGGGCCTCGGCATCACTAATCCTGGCTGGTCTCGCCGCCGACGGCACGTCGGAAGTATCACGCATTTACCACCTGGACCGCGGTTATGAATCGATCGAGAAAAAATTTGCCGCGCTGGGTGCGGATATCCAAAGGGTTAAAGAATGAGTGACTGGATTACTATTGCGATCCCCAAGGGGCGAATTCTCGAAGAATCAGTCGAGATGTTCAGCCAGATCGGCATCGACTGCCGCGAACTGCTCTCTGATTCCCGTAAACTGATCTTCGAAAACCAGGAGCAGCGGATCCGTTATATGATCGTGCGGGCGACTGACGTTCCGACCTACGTAGAATACGGCAGCGCCGATCTTGGCATCGTGGGCAAAGATACGCTGATGGAACAGTGCAAGGATGTCTATGAGCCGCTTGACCTTAAATTCGGGTACTGCCGCATGATGGTTGCCGAACCGGCTCACCTGGCAAAGGCAGATGACCCTTCCTGCTGGTCCCATATTCGTATCGCGACCAAATACCCGCATGTAACGGAAAACTATTTCGCCGCTAAAGGTGTGCAAGTCGAAATCATCAAGCTCTATGGTTCGATCGAACTGGCGCCGCTGGTCGGCCTCTCCGACCGGATCGTCGATCTGGTTTCTACCGGCGAAACGATGCGCCAGAACGGTCTCGTCGAAGTTGAAACCATTGCCGAAATCACGACGCGTCTGATAGTTAACCGGGCCAGCCTGAAAACAAAGAACGACCGTATTTCACATATCATACAGGGATTGGAGCAGGTGCTCCAGTCGCACTGAGCAAGGTACAGTATGCTTTTTCTTGACATCAAAGATTCCGGTTTCGCGCAAAAATTTAACACCATTCTCTCACGCGGTGAAGAGAGCGGCCGCGAAGTTGAACAGACCGTACTTGATATTATCGCCGCTGTCCGTCAGCGCGGTGATGAAGCGGTGCTGGAACTGACCCGCCGTTTTGACCGATTGGAAGCCGCATCAATAAGTGAACTGGAGGTATCCGCAGCAGAGATCGAAGCGGCCTTTGCCCTGGTTTCCGCCGATGAGATCGCCGCTCTCCGGTTGGCGGTCGCGCGGGTTACCCGTTTCCACGAAAAGCAGAAGCAGCAGACCTGGCTTTCCACCGAGGAACCGGACATCATGCTCGGGCAGAAGGTTACGCCGCTGTCACGGGTCGGCATCTACGTTCCGGGAGGCAAGGCAAGCTACCCGAGCAGCGTCATCATGAACGCCGTACCGGCCCGCGTGGCAGGGGTCGGCGAAATCATCATGGTTGCGCCCTCCCCCGGTGGTGAGATCAGCCCTCACGTCCTCGTTGCTGCCAGCCTCTCCGGCGTGAATCGCATCTTCCGGATCGGCGGAGCACAGGCTGTTGCGGCGCTCGCATACGGCACAGCGACAATCCCGCGAGTTGATAAAATCACCGGGCCGGGTAATATCTACGTTGCCACCGCAAAAAAACTGGTGTTCGGGCAGGTCGGCATCGACATGATTGCCGGGCCGAGCGAGATTCTGGTGATCAATGACGGCAGCGGCAATCCGGCCCATATCGCCGCCGACCTCCTCTCGCAGGCGGAGCATGATGAACTGGCGTCATCGATCCTGATAACGACTGACCGTTCTTTCGCCGGAAAAGTAGCCGCCGAAGTGGAACAGCAGCTGACACAACTTTCCCGAGAAACAATAGCCCGCGCTTCCTGGGAAAAGTACGGGGCAATCATTGTCGCTGATACGCTGGATGAGGTGATCGCGTTCTCCAACCGTATTGCCCCGGAACATTTGGAGCTGGCAGTCGCAGACCCGTTTGCTATTTTGTCACAGATCACCAACGCCGGCGCAATCTTCATGGGGCACTGGACTCCCGAGGCGGCCGGAGATTATCTGGCCGGACCGAACCACACCCTGCCGACCGGCAGCACATCCCGTTTCTTCTCTCCGCTCTCGGTTGATGATTTTGTCAAAAAATCGTCTATTGTCTATTTTTCACAGAACGGACTGCAACGACTGGGTGCAGACATAGTCAGAATTGCAGAATTGGAAGGACTTGAAGCACACGGACGGTCCGTTACTATTCGACAGGAGAATTAGCGTGGGTTACCTTCGCCCTGACATCGCCGCCATGAACGGCTACGTCCCCGGCTTTCAGCCGCCTGACGTCGCCTCCTGGATCAAACTCAACACCAACGAGAACCCCTACCCCCCTTCGCCCAAGGTTGTAGAAGCGATTCTGGCGGAGCTCGGAAGTGACGGAGCTTCGCTGCGAACCTACCCGAGCGCTTCCAGCCAGATATTGCGGGAGGCGGCAGGTGTTCTGTACGGCTTTGATCCATCGTGGATCATCATGGCCAACGGCTCCGATGAAGTGCTCAACAACCTTATCAGAGCCTGTGCCGGAGAGGGACAGGATGTCGGCTATGTCCACCCATCCTATTCATACTACTCCACACTGGCGGAAATTCAGGGTGCGGCTGTCTGCAGCTACGGCTTGACCGACGCGTTCACTATTGAAGCATTTCCTGAACAGTACCACGGCAAAGTGTTCTTCCTGACCACCCCGAACTCACCGCTCGGGTTCGCATTCCCGCTTGAATACATTGAGGAACTTGCGCAGAATTGCGGCGGATTGCTGGTGATTGACGAGGCGTATGCCGACTTTGCCGATTATAACGCTCTCGAATTGGTAAAAAAATACGACAATGTCGTTGTAACCCGTACGCTTTCGAAAAGTTACGCCCTGGCAGGCATGCGCCTCGGCCTGGCAATTGCCCGTCCGGAAATCATCGCGGCACTGGACAAGATCCGCGATCACTACAATCTTGATCGACTGGCGCAGGCGGCGTGTGTTGCCGCCCTGCAGGATCAGGCCTATTTCCGTGAATCGTGCCGCAAGATCATTGAGACCCGCGAGTGGTTCACCCGGGAGTTGACGTCAATCGGATACGACGTGATACCTTCCCAGACAAATTTTGTCTTTGCAACACCACCGGACAAAAACGGCAAACGGGTCTATACGGCTCTGTATGAGCACAAAATCCTGGTGCGTCTGCTCTCAGATCCGCTACTGGCACATGGTCTCAGGATTTCTATCGGAACGCGCGAGGAGATGGAAACGACGCTCGCTATCCTCAAAAAAATTGGATAAAGGAGATTCTTCATGCCGCTGAGAGATATGTACGAGCCTTGTGGACAGTGTGGATTTATCTATGCCCGGGTGGACACGGAGGGATGGGGCAAAAACAGTGCACGGCGTATCATGTGTCCGGTTTGCGGCTGGACAGCCTATGAAGAGATCAACTGGGAAAGCGGCGAACCTGTTGTGCTCAAACGGAATGTCAGCAAGGGATATGGCGCCTTTCGGTTGCTTCCGCCGAGCGGTTACTGTGGCTACAATGCTTTCCATGAGCACCCATCAATCGAGGTACTTAATACGCTCATAGAACTCCTTTCCGTCAAAGGATGGAAAGGGTACATCTCGTTGTGGAATGATGATACTCAAAAGGCCACCCTGGTTCACGGCAGCCCACTGAGCAAGTTCAATTTACTGAAACAAAAATTGTCCGAGGAGTTAAACAATGACCCGCATTGCAATGATCGAGCGAATTACGAAGGAAACCAGAATAAAGCTGTCTTTGACGGTTGATGGTTCCGGAGCTGCTTCAATCTGTACTTCGGTGCCGTTTCTTGACCATATGCTCAATCTTTTTGCCCGCCACGGACTTTTTGATCTGAACATTGAAGCAAGTGGTGACATTGATATCGACTTCCACCATACAGTGGAAGATATCGGTATTGTTCTGGGCGAGGCATTTAAGCAGGCATTGGGAGAGAAAAAAGGGATCCGGCGCTACGGCCAGGCCACCGTGCCAATGGACGAGACACTCGCCAGTGTTGCCGTTGATATCTCGGGTAGACCTTATCTGGTGTATCACGTCAACTTGCCGAAAGTTAAAATAGGCGATTTCGACGTAGAGCTGGCGAAGGAGTTTTTTCAGGCATTTGCCAACCACTGCGGCCTTAACCTGCATATCAATGTTATGTATGGTGATAATGTTCACCATATCATTGAGGCATGTTTCAAGGCTTTTGCCCGGGCATTGGACAGCGCCAGCCAACATGATCCACGTGTCGATGGGGTCATGTCAACAAAAGGGGTTTTGTGAATTAAAAAAATCCATTTTTTATGCAAACGAAAGGGCGGCACCGAAACACGGTGCCGCCCTTTCGTTTGCATCCGGACTGAGTTTTTATCTCATTCCCTTCAGTAGAACCTTTGCTTTCTTGGCTTCTTCGCTTTTTGGAAAACCTTCAATCAGTTTTTTCAATACAAACCTGGCGCTTTTGGTGTCTTTGATCGCGCTAAAAGCCATCGCCTGCTTCAACATGGCAGCAACCACCTTGTCTTTACCGGGATAATTTTTAATTACTTGCTGATAGGACAAGATCGCAGAATCATAGTTTTTTTCAGTGTAGTAGGTTTCACCAATCCAGTAGTAAGCATTGGCAGCCAGCTCATTTTTGGGATTCTGGTCAAGGAACTTGGTGAACTGCTCCCGCGCCGCCACAACATCACCAGCTTTAAGCGAATCAAGCCCTTTCAAATAAAGGGCATCAGGTGAAGAATTTGCTTCATCATTCTTCGCTTTGGCCAAGTCTGCCATACTTTTCGAGAGTGAATCGAGCAAAGTCTGCTGTTTCAGAATGCGATCCTCCAGGGCAATAATGCGTTTGTCAGCATCCTCACGGTAACGAGCCAAATCCTCGGCGGTTTTCTTTACCGCAAGAGAAGTATCGTCAACTTTACCATTGAGCGATTGCATGTCGCTCTTGGTGCTGTCTATTGTAGCCTGAATGTCGGCAGACATTTTTCGGACGGAAGCGACATCAACCTTGAACCCCTTTTCGATGGCACCGACACTTACCTTTGACTCTTCGCGCACAGTGGCAAGATCCCGATCCATGGAAAAAAGCCGGGTTTTTATTGAGTCGATATCGTTGCGGGCGTTATCAAGCGAACTCTGCGAGGCGCATCCAGCCAGACAAACGACACACGACAGCATAATAATATTCAAATATTTCATAAAAAGTCTCCTGTCTTCATATAAATTGTTGCGTAGATATATCATGTCTGAATTACATTGACAAGCATCTGCAGTTGCATCTCTGAGCGGCTAACAACGGAGAGCAGGAAGGTGAAGCCGGAGGATTTATACTTGACAAAAATACGGCATTCCATTAACTATCTACCGTTTTTGGGCTATACAGCAAGAATGCCACCAATTGGCTATTCATATTAACAGGAGGAAATGAAGAATGGAACAGTATGCAATTGTTTTTGCCCTGTGTTGTGCCGCCGCAGCCGTTGCCTACGGCCTGATCACGGCAAACTGGATTCTCGGCCTGCCCCAGGGTAATGACCGTATGAAGCAGATCGCCGCAGCGATTCAGGAAGGGGCCGGCGCCTACATGAAACGCCAGTACACGATCATTGCCGCTGTTGGCGTGATCATGTTTATCGCTCTGTACGCAACCTTGGGGTGGAAGACTGCAGTCGGCTTTGCGGTCGGCGCACTTTTCTCCGGCCTGACCGGCTTCATCGGCATGTTTGTCTCGGTTCGCGCCAACGTACGTACGACTGAAGCAGCTAAATCAGGCATTACCAAGGCCCTTAACGTTGCCTTCAAGGGCGGTGCAATCACCGGCATGCTGGTGGTCGGCCTCGGTCTTCTCGGCGTTGCCGGTTACTACATGATCCTCTTGAAATTGATGCCCGATGCTCCGGTCAAGGATGTGGTCACCCAACTGGTCGGCCTCGGCTTCGGCGGGTCACTGATTTCCATATTTGCCCGTCTCGGTGGCGGTATCTTTACCAAGGGCGCCGACGTCGGCGCCGACCTGGTCGGCAAGGTTGAAGCCGGTATCCCTGAGGACGACCCCCGCAATCCAGCCGTTATCGCCGACAACGTTGGTGACAACGTCGGTGACTGCGCCGGTATGGCAGCTGACCTGTTTGAGACCTATGCCGTGACCCTGATTGCCGCCATGCTGCTGGGAGCTATCACCTTTACCGGCAATACCGCTTCCGTCAGTTACCCGCTGATTCTGGGCGGCATCTCGATTATTACATCCATCATCGGTACCTACTTCGTCAAACTGGGGGCCAGTCAGAAGATAATGCCGGCTCTTTACAAAGGGCTGATAGCTTCGGCAGTGCTCGCCTGCATCGCCTTCTACTTTGTCACGGCACAGATGTTCCCGGACGGCCTCACCAACGCGGCCGGCGTGACCTTCAGCTCACTGAATATATTCATCTCGGCTATCGTCGGCCTGGTCGTTACCGGTGCCATCTTCTTGATTACCGAGTACTATACTGCGACTGAGTACGGCCCTGTTCAGCACATCGCCCAGGCATCAACGACCGGTCACGGCACCAACGTTATCGCCGGCCTCGGCATCTCCATGAAATCGACGGCAGCCCCGGTCATCGTCATAGCAGCCGGCATCATTGTTGCCTTCCAGTGCGCCGGTGTCTACGGCATTGCCATCGCTGCCGTATCGATGCTCTCACTGACCGGCATCGTTGTTGCCATGGACGCCTATGGCCCGATCACCGACAATGCCGGTGGCATCGCCGAGATGGCTGAGCTTGACGACTCGGTCCGCGCCGTAACCGATCCCCTGGATGCGGTCGGCAACACGACTAAAGCTGTTACCAAGGGATATGCCATCGGCTCCGCCGGTCTGGCCGCCGTTATTCTCTTCACCTCCTATGTTGATGAACTGAACCACGCTCTTCTCTCAGCCGGTAAAGATATCATTAAATTTGACCTCTCTGACCCGTATATCATCGTCGGCCTCTTTATTGGCGGCATGCTCCCCTATTACTTCGGCGCCCAGTGCATGGAAGCCGTCGGCAAGGCGGGTGGTGCCGTTGTTGTCGAAGTACGTCGGCAGTTCCGTGAGATCAAGGGCATCATGGAAGGCACCGGCAAACCGGATTACGCTGCCTGTGTCGATATCGTCACCAAGACCGCCCTCAAGGAAATGGTCGTTCCCGGCCTGATCCCCATACTCGCGCCGGTTATCGTCGGATTCACCCTTGGTCCCAAGGCTCTGGGCGGCGTCATCGTCGGCACCATCGTCACCGGTATTTTCGTTGCCATCTCCATGACCACCGGTGGTGGCGCATGGGATAACGCCAAAAAATATATCGAAGACGGCCACCACGGCGGCAAAGGCGGCGAAGCCCACAAAGCTGCCGTTACCGGAGACACCGTCGGCGACCCCTATAAAGACACCGCAGGCCCTGCAATCAACCCGATGATCAAGATCATCAACATTGTCTCACTTCTGATCGTGCCGCTTCTGGCCAAATGGATGATGTAGTACTCAAAACGATATCAACCACAGGGCGGTACGGGGAATTTACCCTGTACCGCCTTTTTCTTTGCTTTCAGCGTTAAAAGAGATATAATCCGCCCGTTTTGTATCTAGAACCAACACTGGTTACCTGAAAGGTTATTCATCGAAATGAGCACAAATATAAGCAAGAAAATGCTGATCAACGTCATGCACCCCGAGGAGACTCGCGTGGCCATAGTGCATGACGGCCGCTTGATGGAGTTGAACATAGAAATCAGCGGCAAAGAACAAATTAAAGGCAACATTTACAAAGGTGTCGTCCTGCGTGTTGAACCTGGTCTCCAGGCTGCTTTTGTCGATATCGGCCGCGCCAAACCCGGTTTTCTCCAGATCGGCGAACTGCATCCCGATTACTGGGAATGGCGGGACGACATTCCCGAAGAACAGCGCAAGCGCCGCCCTCGCATCCAGGAAGTGTTGCGGCGTGGCCAGGAACTTGTGGTACAAATCGAGAAGGACGAACGCGACAACAAAGGTTCGGCGCTTACCAGTTACCTGTCACTGCCGGGACGATATATGGTTATAATGCCGGGCAGTGATTCAACCGGCATCTCCCGCAAGGTTGAGCAGGATGGAGCTCGTAAAAAGCTGAAAGAGATTGTGGGCGAGATGGCCATCCCTGAAGGCATGGGATATATCATCCGCACTGAAGCGGTGGGCCGTACTCCAGAAGAGTTACAGAAAGATTTCACCAACCTGACGGAATTGTACGAATCAATCAAACAGAGAGCGTCCGAAATCAAGGGAGCCGGCGAGATTTATCGGGACAGCGGCCTGATCATCCGCACAATACGAGACTACTTTTCGGATGACATCGACGAGGTGCTGGTTGACAGCAAGGATGCCTACCGGGAAGCAAAGGAATTTTTTCGCGACACCATGCCGGCCTGTGAAAAGCGGGTTAAGCTGCACAAGGAAAAGCGGCCGATCTTTTCCCGCTTTCAACTTGAAGAGCAGATCGACCAGATCTATGAAAAGCGGGTTTCACTGCCGTCCGGTGGTTCGCTGATCATTGAGCCGACCGAAGCGTTGGTCTCTATTGATGTCAATTCGGGGAAATCAAGCGGAGAGCGGGGCATCGAAGACACCGCCTTCAAGACCAACATGGAGGCCGCCGAAGAGGTCGCACGGCAGCTGCGGCTGCGCGACCTGGGAGGCCTGATTGTTATCGACTTCATCGACATGCGTGATAACAAGCATAACGGCGACGTTGAAAAAACGCTCAAAAATGCCCTCAAAATGGATAAGGCACGGGTCAACGTTGGCCGCATTTCTCAATTCGGTATCATGGAGATGTCGCGCCAGCGGATTGCCAAAACGTTAAATGATGCCATTCATCTTGAATGTCCGCACTGCGAGGGGCGTGGTAAAGTTAAATCCGTTGAAGCGATGGCGGTTTCATTCCTGCGCAAGGTTCACGCTGCTGCCGCCAAGGGGACCGTTGCCGAAGTACGCGGTGGGCTGCCGCTTGAAGTGGCGTACTACCTGCTTAACCGCAAGAAACGTGAGCTGACCCAGATTGAAAACGATTATGAGATCGAAGTGACTGTCAAGGGCAAAACGTCTTTCCTGCTCAACCAACTGGAACTTGAAACGGTAAAACGCGAAAAACCTCATCTTGATGATGTATTAAAGAGCGAGGCTGAAGCGGAAGAAGCGCACAAACCTTCTGCTCCAAGTAGTTTCATCTTGCAGGCCGCCACTGATGATGAGCTGAACACCGAACCTGCCGCTCCCGCTGAAGGGTCCAAGAAGCGGAAACGGCGCAAAAAAAAGAAGAAGGTCACCGAGGATGTCCAGCAGAATACGGCTGAACACGACCAGGCCGGGACAGAGATTGTCATTGGCGACGAGGCCCAGGTCGAGGAGGCTGCTGAAACAGCTGACACCAGCGCCACGGAAACTGACGACAGTGCAGAGCAAACGGCAAAACCAAAGAAACGGAAGCGCCGGCGAAGCCGCAGCAAGCCCCATAAAGATTTGGAGCACTCTTCTGAGGAGGTTTCTGCCACGCCCGTTTCAGAACCTGCGGCACCGGAGGCGCCTGCTCCTGTGCCGACGCCGCCTGAAGCCGACGCCATTGCAGTCAAACCGAAACGTGCCCGGACACCACGCAAGAAAAAACCGGAAGCGGTTGCCGAGGATACGGCAACTTCTGTACCAGTTGTCGAAGCACCGGCGACAGTCACACCCAAGCCCCGGCGGCGAGCCGCACCCAAAAAAGTGCCAGAGACACCCGTAACGGTGCCGGAAGCGGAAATTGCTCCTTCCAAACCAAAAGCCCGACCACGGCGTAAAAAACAGGATGAGGAAGCCCCGTAGGCTACGCTCGTAACCATCTATATTCGCACGGAGAATCAAATGCATAAATACGCATCACTCATAGTTGTTTTCATTCTTGCTGCTTTTCTTACCGCATGCGGCGGCAGCGGGACTACGGCATCCGCTCCAATATATAAGCTCCCCACAGCTCTTGCGGCACCTAGCACTACTCATCCTCATAACATGGGAGGTGCGGTTCAAGTACCCCTGCCTGATCTCAGCATTACCGCTTCGGCGACAATCTTTACCGGCACTCCCGGAAGCGCCACCGGTTTCAGCAATTACAGCACGACCAACGGCCCTCCGGCAGCGTTCAATCGACCCACCGACATCACAACTGACGGCAGCAATTTTTACGTTGCGGATTATGCAAACAATGCTATCCGTAAGGTCACATCCTCGGGCACTGTTACAACCCTGCAATGCACGGATGCGGTTACCGGACTTGCCATAAGCTTTAATCTGCCCTTCGCCCTCGCAATAAACGCGGATGGCACGCAGCTTTACGTTGCAGATTCCGCTTCAAACACCATTCGCATCATCGACATTGATGCTGCCAACAATACATACAAAGCCACTACGATTGGCAGCACAACCGGCGTTGCCGGCTCGGTTGACTCTCCGACACCAACTGCGGTTCTTTTCAATCGGCCAACCGGCATAACCACGGACGGCGAAAACCTCTATGTGACAGACTCCGGCAACAATACCATTCGATGGATAGATCTCAAAAACAACTATGCTGTTTCCACCCTGACCGGCACCTCAGGTGCAATTGGATCGACTGATGGCGGCCCACACGATGCCCGTTTCAATATACCGCAACGCATAACCACCGATGGAACCAGCCTCTACGTTACCGACTTTAATAACCGGACTATTCGCAAGGTTGATATTTTAACGGGCAACGTTTTAACAATAGCCGGCAAAGCAGGGCCGCTCGAAACGGCAGTTGATGGAATCGGGGCAGATGCGCGTTTCAGGCAACCTAACGGTATTACAACTGATGGTACATATCTCTATGTCACCGACTCATACCTGAACACCATCCGCAGGATTGGCCTATCCGATCCATATAATGTCGTAACCATTCCTTTGCAGGATAGCCCTCTTCATACCCCGATTGGAATCACGACTGACGGGGTCAGCCTTTACGTCGCGGATACATCTGCAGAAAACATTGACTATACTTATACTTACAGCAACAGCATCATAAAGGTACAGTGAGTGATCTGAATGCTCCCGAGGTTTCCCCGCACGTGGTCATGCCCGATTTCTTTTTTCTTGACGTACCGGAACGTTGCAGATATTTTTAACAGCTTGATTCTCCGGAATTATTATTTGTTTGTGAAAGGTTGAATCACCATCATGGAAGAACTCAGTGAACTTCTGCTTCAAAGGCGCCGCAAGGTTGATGCGCTGTGGGAAGCGGGCATAAATCCCTATCCTAACGACTTTAAACCTCAACATACTTCGGCTGATATAATTGCTGCATACAGCTCCGTAGAACAGCTCGACGCCGCTGATGCCACCATAAGCGTGGCCGGCCGTATTCTGGCCCGCAGATCTTTCGGCAAGGCCGCTTTTATTCAGCTCCAGGATCGAAAGGGACGCATTCAGCTTTATGTCAAAAAAGACGAGATCGGTGAAGAAGCGTTTGCTGCTTTTGATTCGTTTGATATCGGTGATATCGTTGGCGCCGAAGGCTTCCCGTTTCGCACCAAGACCGGCGAACTTTCCCTGCACGTCCGCTCCATACGGCTGCTGGTAAAATCGCTCCTGCCGCTGCCGGAAAAATTCCACGGACTGACTGATGTCGAGACCCGCTATCGCCAACGGTACGTCGACCTGATAGTGAATCCCGATGCACGCGAAATATTCATCAAGCGCTCCCGCATCGTCAATCTTATTCGCAGCTTCATGGCCGACCGTGATTTCCTCGAAGTCGAAACTCCCATGATGCACCAGATCCCGGGGGGAGCAACGGCGCGCCCGTTTATCACCCATCACAACACTCTCGACATGGAGCTGTATCTGCGCATTGCTCCGGAATTATACCTGAAACGGCTGGTTGTCGGGGGTCTTGACAGAGTATTCGAGATTAATCGCAACTTCCGCAACGAAGGTATTTCCGTCCGCCACAACCCGGAATTTACCATGATGGAATTTTATCAGGCCTACGCAACGTATGAAGACCTGATGGATTTCACTGAAGAGCTATTCTGCCACGTCGCTCAGGAAGTTCTTGGAACGCTTGATATTACCAATCAGGGAGTTGATATCAGCTTTCAGCGTCCTTGGAAACGGCTGACCGTCCGGGAGGCAATTCTGGAATATGGCGACATAGAAGCACGCCAGCTGGATGACCGTGACCTGGCTCTGTCATACGCCCGCAGTATTGGCCTGACTCTTTCTGATGACATCAGCTATGGCAAGCTCCTGATGGAGATTTTTGATGAAGTGGCTGAGCACAAGTTGATCCAGCCGACATTCATCACCGCCTACCCAACCGAGGTTTCTCCGTTATCGCGCAAGAATGATCATAACCCGGAAATCGTTGATCGTTTTGAACTGATTATCGGTGGGCGCGAAATAGCAAATGCCTTCTCCGAGCTGAATGATCCGGTTGACCAGAAGGAGCGTTTTCTGGCCCAGGTTGCCGAAAAGGATAAGGGTGACGAAGAAGCTCACTATATGGATGAAGATTATGTCCGCGCTTTGGAGTATGGCCTGCCGCCTACTGCCGGCGAGGGAATCGGTATCGATCGCCTGGTAATGCTGTTGACCGATTCTCCTTCTATCCGGGATGTCATCCTGTTTCCGCAACTTCGCAAGGAAGTCAAATAACCGATGCCATTTGAACTTTTTATCGGATTGCGCTATCTGAAAGCCAAACGCAAATCAACTTTTATTTCTATTATCACCTTTATCTCCACTGCCGGAGTTACGTTGGGAGTCATGGCACTGATCGTTGTGCTGGCGGTAATGACAGGCTTTGAAGAGGATCTTAAGGAAAAGATTCTGGGTACGAACGCCCATATTATCGTCATTCGAAACGGCGCACCGATGGAGGACTACCAGGCGGTTATCAAAAAACTGCTGGATTACAAAGGAGTTGAAGCAGCAACGCCTTTTATCTACAACCAGGTCATGCTCTCTTCTGGCAAAAATGTATCCGGCGTGGTTCTGCGAGGAATTGATGTGGCATCCGACCGAAAGGTTACCCGCATCAGCAAATCGATTGTAGAAGGAAATATTGACGGCCTTGATCCAAAAATGGGGCAGGAACCGGGTACAACTCCCGGCTTGATGGTAGGAAAAGAGCTGGCCAAACACCTGAACCTGTCCTTGGGTGACACCGTCAACGTAATTTCGCCGATGGGTAATATTACCCCGCTTGGTATGATGCCACGCATGAAGCCATTCAAAGTTACCGGCATTTTCAACACCGGAATGTTTGAATACGACTCAACCCTGGCATACATAAGCCTTGATCAGGCGCAACGCTTTTTCGATCTCGGCGATACCGTTACCGGCATACAACTGAAGGTTAAGAATGCGTATCTGTATCGCACCGGTGAACTGGCCCGCAGAATCAACCATGATATGGGCGTAGACTACTACGCACGTGATTGGATGCAGATGAACAAAAACATACTCTTCGCGCTAAAGACTGAAAAGGTTGTCATGTTCGTCATTTTGACCCTGATCGTCCTGGTAGCCGCCTTTGGTATCGCTTCAACACTTTTCATGATTGTGATGGAAAAAACGAGAGATATCGCCATTCTTAAGTCAATGGGGGCAACGGCAACCAGTATCATGAAGATTTTTGTGCTTGAGGGGCTGATTATCGGCGTCATCGGCACAGTCATTGGTGTTGCATCAGGGCTGATAATAGCACTCAATCTGGAACCGATTATCAACTTTATCGAGAAAATAACCGGAGAGAATTTTTTCAGCAAGGATATTTACTACCTTGATCACTTCCCTTCAATGGTGGTGCCATCCGATGTGGTTCTTATATCTGTCACTGCAGTGTTGATCTCTTTTCTGGCCACGCTGTATCCCGCATGGCAGGCTTCAAGAATGCTTCCGGCAGAGGCGCTTCGGTATGAGTAACCTCCTTGAAGTACGAGGCCTCTGCAAAACCTATGGCAACGGACCAAACCTGCTTGAGGTGCTCAGCGGAATCGATCTTGACCTGCAGGTCGGCACGACAACTGCCCTTGTTGGCGCATCCGGTGCCGGGAAAAGTACCCTGCTCCATTTGCTGGGAGCCCTTGACCGCCCATCCTCTGGAACGGTCTGCTTCCGCGGAGAAAATATTTTCAGAAAAAATGATCGGCAACTGGCAGCATTCAGAAATCGAAGTATCGGCTTTGTATTTCAGTTCCATCACCTTCTGCCAGAATTCACCGCACTTGAAAACGTGATGATGCCGGCTTTGATAGCCAGGATTCCGCGTCAAAAAGCTCGTGAATCAGCTGCGTCGTTGTTAGAGGACGTCGGCCTCGGGCAACGCATGACCCACCGACCGGGTGAATTGTCCGGAGGTGAACAACAACGGGTAGCAATTGCACGGGCGCTCGTACTTGGTCCCGAACTTTTGCTGGCCGATGAACCGACCGGCAATCTGGACATGAAAACCAGTGACGGCATACACGCCATGTTAACGGATCTGCAAACAAAAAAAGGATTGACTCTCGTGATCGTTACCCACAACGAACAGTTGGCGGCAGCCATGGGAACCACCATTCACCTGGTTGATGGAAAAATAAATAAAACTACATAATATCCGGGGGACGCGTGCCCAGTTTCAAAAAAATAACATCATCAGTGCTTTTAGTACTGCTCTGCGGTTCGACGCTTGTCTACGCTGAAGGCGAAAAACTGGTAGAAATCCGGATTCAGGGAAATCATCGCATCGAATCATCGGCAATTCTCACCGTTGTCAAGATGCATGCCGGCGATACCCTGAGCAATGACAAAACGGATGCGGATATTCAGGCTATCTATAAACTGGGCCATTTCCAGAATGTTCAGGCTTTGAAAGAGGAGTCTGACAAAGGTACGGTTCTTGTCTACTCTGTCCAGGAAAAGCCGATCGTTCGAAAAATTACGTTTGCAGGAAACAAAGAGCTTACAACGGAGAAATTGATGGCTGCGCTTGGGTTCCGGCCAAATTCCGTTTTTTCAGCAAAAGAGCTGACGAAAGGTGTTGCCGCTATCAAGAAATTGTACGGCGATGAAGGCTATTACCTGGCAGATGTGAAGACCGAAATAAAAAAAACATCTCCCAGCGAACTGACCGTTGCAGTTACTATTGTTGAAGGAAACAAGATCCTTATTCAGGAGATTCATTTCGACGGTAACAAGGCGTTCAGCAGCAGACAACTTCGGGGCGTCATGGAAACCAAAGAAAAGTGGTTTCTGTCCTGGCTTACCAGTGCAGGCACCTACAAGGAAGAGGTTCTTAAAAATGATGCTTTGTTGATTGCCGACCATTACCTCAACAATGGCTATATCAATATCAAGGTTGGCGAACCGGTGGTAACGCTGAATAAAACAAAAACTGCGCTGGATGTCTCCATCGCAATAACTGAAGGCGACCAGTACCGGATTGGTGAAATCGGATTCAAGGGTGACTTGCTTGATCCGGCCGCTGACCTCCAAAAAAAGCTGAAGAGCGAACCGGGTGAGATTTTCAACCGGTCCATACTTCGCGGCGACATAGGGACCCTGACCGATGTGTATGGCGACAAGGGATATGCCTTTGCCACAATCAACCCTCAGACCCATTTGAATATTGATAAAAAGACCCTCGACTTGACGTTTGACATTGAAAAAGGGGATTTGGTGTCAATTGAGCGAATTAATATCGCCGGCAACCCAAAAACTCGCGACAAGGTTATCCGCCGTGAGATGCGTGTTACTGAAGGCGGGCTGTACAGCGCCACCGGTATGAAGCGCAGCAAACAAAACCTCATGAACCTCGGCTTTTTTGAGGAAGCCAACATCGCTACCGCGAAAGGAAGTGCCGCCGATAAGCTCAACGTGAATGTCGATGTCAAAGAGAAACCAACCGGTACGTTCAGTATCGGCGGCGGTTACAGCTCACTCGATGGCATCATCGGCCAGGGTTCCGTCCAGCAGGCCAACTTCCTCGGGTTGGGTCTGAAGGCCAATCTCTCCGCTTCCATCGGTGGGAAATCGCAGACGTACGCTTTAGGGCTGACCGACCCCTATTTTATGGACACCAAGTGGACCCTCGGAGGTGACCTTTACCGTTCAGAGCGCGATTATACCGATTATTCCCGGAGACTCATCGGTGCCGACATCAAGGGCGGATATCCGATCAATGATTTTATCGGCACATTTGTGATGTATAAGTACGAAATAAAGGATCTCTATAACCCGGATGCCGCATACCAGTCGCTCCATGACACGATAGGCAACGACACCTATCCGCTCGGCACAACGACCACTAGTTCCGTATTCGCCAGTATTACCCACAATAACACCGATTACCGGCTTGACCCCTCTACCGGCTTTATCAATTCTTTTTCGGCGGAATACGCCGGCCTGGGTGGCGACAATAAATTTGCCCGTTTTATTACGGACCACAGCTATTTTCACCCGCTCTACAAAAAGTTGATCGCGTCGACAAAATTGACGCTGGGCTATATCGGGGAAGTCGGACAACCGGTCCCCATCGATGAGAAGTTTTATCTGGGCGGCATTTATTCCCTGCGTGGGTATTCAGCCCGGACGGTATCCCCGACAGATACCCTGCTAGTAAAAGATAATTACGGTAACCAGACAAACCAGCAGCTTTATCTTGGCGGCAGCAAGGAATTCTTCGGTAATGTGGAACTCACCTTTCCGCTCCTTCCCGAAGCCGGCCTCAAGGGAGTCACATTTTTCGACTACGGCAATTCCTTTAACGACAATTCGGCCGCATTCAATACCATGTTGATGAGCTATGGCGCTGGAATCCGCTGGGCTTCCCCCATCGGGCCGCTGCGCCTTGAATATGGCATACCGATCAATCCGCGAAGAAACATTGACAACACCAGTGGGCGGCTCGAATTTTCCATCGGCAGCATGTTTTAACATGTGAGAAACACTGTCGGCCCTTCTCAGACAAAAAATTACGTAGTTTTCCAGTTATCAGGTCTCGCATTTTTGTAGTTTTTAAGGGCACGATCGCCCACACAATTTAAAAGGAGATATTTTCATGAAACGGATTATTCTGGTAGGTCTCGTAGCAGCGTGCCTTGTATCAACCTCTGTGTTTGCAGCAGACCTTAAACTCGGCTATATCGACATGCAGCGTGCGCTGACAACTTCTGATGCAGGAAAAGAAGCGAAGGAGCAGCTAGCAACCAAAGTCAAGAAGTTTCAGGATGAGATCAACGTAAAACAGGAAGAGCTCAAAAAATTAAAAGAAGAGTTGGAAAAACAAGGAACAATGCTTTCCGATTCATCTCGTGCAGCTAAAGAGAAAGACTATCAGAACAAGCTGAAGGATTTTCAGCGGTTTACCAAGGATGCCCAGGATGAACTGCAGGGCAAGGACGAAGAGCTTACCCGCAGAATCCTGGAAGGGATGGAGAAAGTTATCAAGGAATATGGCCAACAGAACGGCTACACCTTCATTTTTGTAAAGAACGAGAGCATGTTGTTTGTTGACGAGAAGGCTGATCTGACCGATGCCGTACTGAAGTTGTTCAATTCGGGCAGAAAGAAGTAACATAATGGCACTCACACGAACAGTTACAGAGCTTGCCGAGTATCTTGGCGGTGTTGTGCACGGAGACGGGAATGTTGCAATTTCCGGACTGGGGCCACTCGATAGTGCCGGTCCTGACTCCCTGACATTTCTTGCAAACCCGAAATATGCTTCCAAAGTCGCAGAAACGTCTGCCGGAGCTGTTCTTATGGCACCGGGCGCCGAGCGGTATGGGCGCACTATTATTGAAGTCGCCAACCCGTATCTCGGTTTTGCCAAATTACTGACACTTTTCTATACCAAGCCACACGAAGCGGTGGGAGTGCTGCCGGCAGCAATTGTCAGCGCTACGGCAACCATTGGCGATGGAGCCAGTATTTATCCGGGGGTCTGCATCGGTAAGAATGTTGTAGTCGGGAAGCGCACCGTTATCCATTCGGGAGCAGTACTCTACGACAACGTCATCATCGGCGAAGAGTGCACCATCCACGCAAATACCGTTGTCCGTGAACGCTGCCGAATCGGCAACCGCTGCATTATTCAACCGGGAGCGGTAATCGGTTCTGACGGTTTCGGCTATGCGCCCGATGGCAGCAGTTATTATCGCATCCCTCAGATCGGCATTGTCGTAATTGAAGATGACGTGGAGATCGGTGCAAATACCTGCATAGACAGGGCCGCCATCGAAGTGACACGGATTCGCCGCGGTACAAAATTGGACAATCTGGTGCAGATTGCCCACAATTGCCAGATCGGTGAAGACTGCATGATCGTATCTCAAGTTGGAATTTCAGGGAGTACAAAGATTGGCAATCACGTCACTCTGGCTGGTCAGGTCGGCGTTGCAGGCCATCTCACAATCGGTGACAATGTACTGGTTGGCGCTCAGTCCGGCGTACCCAGCTCATTGCCGGCAAATGCCGCCTATAGCGGTTCGCCAACCATGCCGCATAAAGAATGGCTTAAATCCGCCATGACTGTGCCGCGGTTGCCGGAATTGAAAAAGACGGTTTCGACTCTTGAGAAGCGGGTTGCAGAGCTGGAAGCAAAATTAAAACTGATTAGCCAGGGGAGTTAATATGCAATTGGATATCAACGAGATCATGAAAATCCTTCCGCATCGTTATCCATTTCTGATGGTTGACCGGATTATTGAAGGAGAACATGGGAAACGCTGCGTAGGCATAAAAAATATTACGATCAATGAACCGTTTTTCCAGGGTCACTTTCCCGGTCACCCGGTTATGCCGGGTGTTCTGATTATTGAGGCCATGGCCCAGGTGGCCGGCATCATGGCGTATCTCGCTTCCGATGAAGCCACCCGCGCCAAGGTAACCTACTTTATGGCCATTGATAATGCCCGTTTTCGTAAACCGGTGATGCCCGGTGATCAGC
The DNA here is from genome assembly GCA_019352135.1 of Pseudomonadota bacterium. Lineage (GTDB taxonomy): Bacteria > Desulfobacterota > Desulfuromonadia > Geobacterales > Pseudopelobacteraceae > JACRCG01. The sequence continues at coordinate 9,719 of JABBNX010000001.1, read as the reverse complement.
TGCGCATTGAGGTCACAACGACGATGAATCGCAGAGGCATCTGGGGAGTAGCCGGAAAAGCTTTTGTTGATGATGCCCTGGTAACTGAGGCCGATCTCAAGGCAACGTTTGCGAGCTCACCGAAATAACACTCTATTCCTTTCAATAGCAGAGTAACATCACGGAGAAATAATATGATCCACCCGACTGCAATAATAGATTCATCAGCCTCCCTGGCTGCAGATGTGGAAGTGGGACCATACGCCATCATCGGCAAACACGTCACAATCGGCACCGGAACCACCGTCGGCGCTCATGCCATCATCGGTGATTGGACTGAAATCGGCGAAAACAACCAGATTTTCTCCCAGTCGTCCGTCGGCGCTCCTCCGCAGGATCTCAAATACCGTGGTGAGGAATGCTGGACGAGGATCGGCAACAACAATATGATTCGCGAATTTGCCACTATCCATCGGGGAACGACAACCGGTCATGCCGAGACGGTTGTCGGCAACGACAACCTCTTTATGGCCTATTCACACGTTGCTCATGACTGTATTGTCGGCAATGGAGTTGTTATGGCCAACGTAGCAACACTTGCCGGTCATGTTACCGTTGAAGACAACGTCATAATCGGCGGCTTGGTTGCCATTCACCAGTTTTCTGTAATTGGAAGAAATGCCATGATTGGCGGCGGCACCATGGTCGGCATGGACATCCTCCCCTACACGATTGCCACTTCCAGTAAACGGGAAGCAAAACTGCGCGGACTCAACCTGATTGGCCTCAAACGGCGTGGCTTTTCCGAAGAGACTATCAACAATCTGAAAAAAACCTATAAGACTCTTTTTATGGCAGGATTGAAACTTCCCGACGCGATCATCCGGATAAAAAAAGAAATCAAGGATTGCCCCGAAGTCAATTACCTGCTGGCCTTTATTGAAAATTCAAAACGCGGGATCTGCCGCGGATGAGTGATCTAGCCATTAAGAATGAAATAAGTGCGGTAATAGACAGTTCTTCTGCAGAAAAAACTCAGAAGAAGACAGTTTCTGGCACACTACGAACCGCCGTTATCGGAGTGGGGTACCTGGGTAACTTTCATGCCCAGAAATATGCAGCCATTCAGAATGTTGAACTGGTCGGGGTTGTGGATAATGATTCGAAACGTGCGGCGGAAATAGCCGCGGCACTCGGAACTCAAGCATTTAGCGATCATCGCGATCTGATTGGTAAAGTGGATGCGGTCAGCGTTGTCGTTCCTACGCAATTTCATTATGCAGTCGCACGCGATTTTCTGGCAGCCGGAGTACATGTTCTGATCGAAAAGCCGATTACCGTAACTATTGAGGAAGCGGATGAGCTGATTGCCCTAGCAGAGAAGAATAACGCGGTTTTTCAGGTTGGCCACCTGGAACGGTTTAACCCGGTTCTGCAGGCTCTGGACGGAGTACTCCAGGATCCACTCTTCATAGAGTCGGTTCGAATCGCCCCTTTCAAACCGCGCGGTACAGATGTCAACGTAGTCCTGGACCTGATGATCCACGACATTGAAATCATCCAGCATCTTGTAAAATCTCCTGTAAAACGGGTTGACGCCGTCGGAGCTCCGGTCTTTACCGGCGAGGAAGACATTGCCAACGCCCGTATTCTGTTCGAAAACGGCTGTGTCGCCAATGTCACCGCCAGTCGTATCAGCCTGAAGAGTGAACGCAAGATGCGTATTTTTCAGCGTAATGCCTATATTACCCTCGACTTTCAGAACCGCAAGATGCTGGTGGCCCAACAGGGAAGTGGTGAACTCTTCCCCGGCGTCCCCAATGTCACGGTTAAAGAGCAGGAACTTGGTGAAGCCGATGCTCTCCGGAGCGAAATCGAATCATTCCTGACTGCGATTCGTGAGGGGAAAGAGCCCGAAGTAAGCGGTCGTGACGGCCGTATGGCGCTGGAAACAGCACTCAAAATCAATCTCAGCCTTGACAGGAGACCTTCATGATACCGATGGTTGATCTAAAAACCCAATATCACACGCTGAAAACCGAGATTGATCGTGCGGTTCTCGACGCAATTGAGAGCACTCAGTTTATTCTTGGACCAAATGTGAGCGCATTCGAGCAGGAGACCGCTGCATACCTTGACGCCAAACATGCCATTTCGTGCGCATCCGGAACCGACGCGCTGCAGCTTGCCATCCTGGCAGCCGGCATCAAAGCGGGTGATGAGGTCATTACTACCCCCTTCACCTTTATCGCCACCGCTGAAGCAATCTGCTATGCGGGAGCCACCCCGGTATTTGTCGATATCGATCCGAAGACATTCAACATCGACCCGGCGTTGATTGAAGCGGCCATCACACCCCGCACCAAGGCAATCATACCGGTCCACCTTTTCGGGCAACCGGCCGACATGGCTCCGATCAAAGCTCTCTGCCTCAAACACCAACTGGTACTGATCGAAGACTGTGCGCAATCATTCGGCGCGGCTATCAACGGTACCATGACGGGAACCGTTGGTTCACTCGGCTGTTTCAGTTTTTTCCCCAGCAAGAATCTCGGCTGTTACGGTGACGGCGGACTGGTCACCTGTGCAACAGACGAACTGGCGGAACAGATCAAGGTACTTCGCAACCATGGCAGCCGTATCCGCTACCACCACAGCGTCATTGGATACAACAGCCGTCTTGATGACATTCAGGCCGCCATCCTCCGAGTCAAACTTAAGCGAATTGATGAATTCAACGCCGGTCGTCGCCGCGTCGCCCACCTTTACTCTGAATTGCTTGGGGACATTGTTACTGTCCCGCATGAGGATGGCACAGGCACGCACGTATATCACCAATATACCGTTTTAACAGACCGTCGTGATCTCATCATGGCAAAACTGTCTGAAAAACAGATTTCATCCGCTGTCTATTACCCCATCCCGCTCCACAAACAAGATGTCTTTGCCGATGCGTACGCCGGCTTGACTCTTCCGGTTGCCGAAGATGTTGCCAGCCGCTGCATGTCACTACCTGTTTATCCGGAAATGCCGGAAGAATCAGTACGTCAGGTAGCGCAGACCATCCGAGAGGCACTGGTTGGATAACAGCGCGTGCCGCATCATGATCGTAGCCGGCGAGGCATCAGGCGACATTTACGGAGCCGACCTCGTCCGGGAGTCGTTAAAGCGTATTCCTGATGCACATTTTTCGGGTATCGGCGGCGCACGAATGCGCGAAGCCGGAGTCGAGACTCTGGTGGACTCCGCAGATATGGCGGTTGTCGGCCTGGTAGAGGTCATTAAGCACTTTGGCGTAATTTCAGCTGCCTTCATGAAACTGAAACAGATCATACAGAATGACTCTCCCGATCTGTTGATCCTCATCGATTATCCCGGTTTCAACCTGCGCCTGGCCAAGGTTGCAAAAAAGGCCGGCGTAAAAGTTCTGTACTACATCAGCCCGCAAATCTGGGCATGGCGCCAGGGGCGGGTCAAAAAGATTGCCCGGCTTGTTGACCACATGGCCGTGATACTCCCCTTTGAAGCACCTTTTTACCAACAAGCCGGGGTGCCGGTCACCTTTGTCGGGCACCCGATGCTTGATCTGGTTACTGTTGTTATGGACCGCTCAACCGCTGCAACAAGCTTCAATCTCGACCCGACACGTAAAATTGTCGGCCTTTTTCCCGGCAGCCGGCGCAACGAGATTGAAAAGTTACTGCCGGTGATAATTGCCGCCGCCGCGAAACTGAAAGAACGATTCCCGGATATACAGTTCATCCTCCCCCTAGCCTCTACGCTTCAGAGAAATGATATTGCACCGCTGCTGGCTGCAGCAAGCCTTGACGTAACCATTACCCGCGATCGAATCCATGATATGATCCGGGCATGCGATGCCGTTATTTCCGTTTCCGGCACGGTTACCCTTGAAATCGCCCTGGTGGGGACGCCGATGGTAATCATCTATAAGCTGTCGCCTCTTACCTACCAACTTGCCAAGCGCTTGGTGAAGGTTCCCAATATCGGCCTCTGCAATATTGTGGCGGGTGAAACGGTGGTTCGCGAACTTATCCAGGAGCAGGCAAACCCTGAAGAAATTGCCGCCGAAGTTAGGGCAATCCTTGAGGATATTCCATATCAAGAGGCCATCCGCCAGAAACTTGGCACTGTACGCTCAAAGCTGGGTTATGGAAATGCCAGTGCACGCGTGGCACAACTGGCATGCAGTCTAATGGAGAAACAATGACACCTGTTTTAAAGCGCACATTTGCATACTTTATCCCTTATTGGCAGCTGTTGCTGTTTTCCGCTCTCTGTTCGCTTGTAGTCGGCGCAATGGACGGTGCGTTTGCCTACCTTGTTGAACCCGTTCTAAAGAAAATATTTGCCGGCAAGGATGCCGGCATCTTTCTGTTGGTGCCGATCGGTATTATTGTCCTGTTTGCGGTACGCGGCATCTGCCGCTATATCTATGACGCAACCATCAAGCTTGCCGGTCAGAAAGCCATCCAGGACATTCGCAACGATCTGTATTGCAGCACCATCCGCCAGGACATGGCCTTTTTTCACCGCAAGGCGACCGGCGACCTGATGTCCAGCATGACCAACGATATAACCACCATGCAGGAAGGAATGAGCCAGGTAGTTACCGGGCTTTTCCGCGATCTGATTTCTTTTGCCGCACTTCTTGGAGTGATTTTCTACCGCAACTGGCAACTGGCGATCATAACGTTTGTGGTCATTCCCATGACCGCCTACCCTGCCCAGCTCATAGGCAGAAAGATCAAGAACTCGGCCCGTCGCAGCCTTGATGTCATGGGTGGCATCGGCGTCATCATGCAAGAGAGTTTTTCCGGCATCAAAGTAATCAAGGCGTTTGGCCTCGAGCATCAGTCAACCGAACGTTTCCAACACAAGAACAGCGAATATCTTCACCAATTAAAGCGCTATATTAAATACTCTTCCCTCGCCACTCCCATCTCCGAGATGATCACCTCGCTCGGCATCGCAACAGTCGTATATATCGGCGGAAAACAGGTGATCTCGGGGTATATGAGCGCCTCGGAGTTTTTCTCATTCGTTGCCGCCATGATCATGCTGTATACCCCGCTCAAGAAGCTGCAGTCCTCCTATAATGTTGTCCAACGCTCCGCAGGTGCTGCAGAACGGGTGTTCAACCTGCTGGACGAAAAGCCATCGATCATAAACAACAGCGCGGCGACAACCATAAACCGTTCGAGTGGCAGGGTTGAATTCAAGGATGTTTCCTTTGGCTATGCCGACGAGCCCATTCTCCAAAGCATCTCCCTGAATATTACAAGCAATCAGATGGTAGCCCTGGTCGGCCCGTCAGGCAGCGGGAAGACCACCTTGATTGCGCTTCTCATGCGCCTTTACGATGTCAATAGTGGACAGATTCTGCTGGATGGGACTGACATCCGTGACATCACCCTTGAATCCCTTAACAATCAATTTGCACTGGTTGACCAGGAGACGACGCTCTTTAACGACACCATCGCCAACAACATCCGCTACGGCAAGCCAGGAGCCTCACAGGAAGAAGTCGAAACAGCGGCGACAACAGCCTTTGCCCACGATTTCATCAGCCAGTTGCCCGAGAGCTATGAAACAAATATCGGTGACCGGGGTATACGGCTTTCCGGCGGACAACGCCAACGCATCTGCATCGCCAGAGCTCTCCTGAAAAATGCTCCCGTATTAATTTTGGATGAAGCGACCAGCGCCCTGGACACAGAGAGCGAGCAGATGGTGCAAAAAGCATTGGATAACCTGATGGCGAACCGGACCACATTCGTGATCGCTCACCGTCTCTCCACCGTTCTGCATGCTGACAAAATTCTTGTCCTCGAAGAGGGCCGAATCGTTGAAAGCGGCTCACATGATGATCTGCTTAAGAGCAGCGGTCTCTACAGCAGGTTGTATTCGTTGCAGTTCATTGACCGTGATTCTGCCGAAATCACACACGAACCATGAAACGAATCAACTGGGCCATTCAGGCCGTTCTCTTTTACCTGTTCACCTTTTTTGTCGCTGCGTTTCCGCGTTCCCAAACAAACCGCATCGGCAAGATTATCGGCACATTTCTGTACAACATTTTGCATTCACGTCGAACGATTGCGCTCGACAACATCAGTCAGGCACTCCCCTACATGAAGCGCCACCCTGCCTGGACAGGTGCGTTTGATACTGCAGAGGAAATTGCCCTGGCAACATTCATGAACCTGGGGATATCCATAGTCGAAGTGTGCCAGCTATATCATGGCAAAGGCAATGGTCTGATTGATTCAATGGTAGTGCATGGCCTGGATAACATTCAACATGCTAAAGAGAAGGATAACGGAGTACTCTGCGTGAGTGGTCATTGCGGCAACTGGGAACTGATATCACTTTCCTTCAAGCAGCACCTTGGCGAAAATGTTTGGGCAATAGCCAGAAAACAGAACAATCCATATCTGAATACGATCGTAGAAAAGATGAGGATGGGCTACGGCAACAAGGTCATTTACACCAAAGCAGCCACGAGACCGATCCTTGGAGTTATAAAGAACAAAGGTGTCATCGGTATGCTGATCGATCAAGCCGTATTTGAAGACAACGGTGCCATGATTGAGTTTCTTGGCAGAAAAGCCTTGGCGAACAAGGCACCTGTCATATTTGCCCATAAAACAGGAGTGCCCATTGTCCCAGTTTTCGGCTTCCGGGAAAACGACCATCACGTTCTTATGTATCTCCCGGAGTACACTCTGTGCGGTGATCACACCGAAGGAGGTATCCATCAGGATATTCAGGCACTGTCCCGATATCTCGAAGAGTTTGTCTGCGCCCATCCGGCAGACTGGTATTGGGTGCATCGCCGCTGGAAACGCGCAGGGGGGCCAGTATGACAACTAAAGTGCGCGACTTCGCAATTCCAGTTGCCATCCTCATTTTTGCTACCATTGCGATCTCTGCAACCGGTGCCGACCTGCGCGTATCCGCACCATTCTGCATCGAAGGAAAGTGGCCTGTTGGAGATCAGCAACCGTGGCACCTGCTCTATCTGATGGATCGGGTACCATCAATTGGGCTTGGATGTGTCGGATTGATTGCCGCACTCATCGGCTGCATCTACAAACAGCGCCGCAGCTGGATCCGGCCGGGACTTTTCCTGGTTATCCTGCTGGCACTGGGGCCGGGGTTGGTCGTAAACGCCATTTTCAAAGAGTACTGGGGTCGTCCCCGCCCACGGGAGGTTGTTCAGTTTGGTGGCAAGAAGGAGTTTCTGCAGCCCTGGCAAAAAGGGGTTGCACACGATGGGCGCTCATTTCCTTCCGGTCACTCGTCCGCAGCATTTTATCTGACGGCCCCATTCTTTATCTACCGACGCCGAAAACCGCGGGTTGCTGCGAGGTGGATGACAGGTGGATTGATCTTCGGTGTGCTAATGAGCATAGCCAGAATAACACAGGGGGGGCATTTCCTGAGCGACAATCTCTGGGCATGGGGAATTGTTCAGCTTATGGCAGTAGCGTTGTATTACCTGCTGCGGCTTGACCGGGACGAAGCACCTTCGGAACCTGTGTAGTCGTATCCATGTTCTTTCTTGCCTACAACATACTTTCCATCCTTCTGCTGGTTCCGGTATTCCTGTTTAACATCTACCGTTCAGTCAGACTTGGTTGGCCTCTTGCGACAGCTGAACGTTTCGGATTGATCCCGCGGAGGCAGCTTGAAAAGATCGCGGGTCGCCCGGTTATCTGGCTTCATGCCGTATCAGTTGGTGAAGTGATCGCCGCAAGCCCCCTTCTCAAAGCACTTCGAAGCCGCTATCCGGGTCACGCCATCGTTGTGTCAAATACAACCGAAACAGGGAGATCTGCCGCTGCCGGATTAACCGAAATTGACCTCTGCATTTACTTCCCCTTCGACTTTTATCCTTCGGTACATGCAATTCTGCGCTCTGTCAAACCGCGTATCATCATCATCATGGAAACTGAGATTTGGCCCAACTTTTGCTGTGAAGCCGCCAGAAAAAACATCCCGCTTCTGCTCGCCAACGGCCGGATCTCTGACCGTTCATTCCAGCGGTATCTGAAATTCAGCTGGTTTTTCCGCCCTGCCCTACGCTGTTTTTCTGCAGTCTGCATGCAGTCGGAAGCCGGTTGCCTGCGGATCACCGCTATTGGAGCAAATCCGGAAACGACCAAAATCACCGGCAACCTTAAAAATGATATTCCCTCTCATCAGGTCAGCGGTGAAGAGCGTGAGCATTTGCGCAGTCAGTATGCAATTCCTGAAGGATGCTGCGTTCTTACTGCCGGCAGTACCCGTGACGGCGAAGAACAGTTCGTCATTGCGGCGTTTAAGGAGCTGTCGGCAGAGTTCAGCAATCTGTTCCTTGTCCTCGTGCCGCGTCACCCGGAACGGACAGGAGATATCGCCGCTTTGCTGGAGAAGGCGGGGCTCCGTTACCAGAAACGCACAGCCATCTCCGATGACCATCTGATGCACAATGGAGAGGCGTTACTGGTGGACACTGTCGGTGAAATGATGAATCTGTATGCACTGTCTGATATTGCATTTGTCGGCGGTAGCTTGGTACCGCTCGGCGGGCATAACCTCCTGGAACCGGCGTCAGTCGGAGTGCCAACGGTCTTCGGTCCTCATATGGCAAATTTTCGGGAGATTGAGGCACTGGTTCTGCGGTATGGTGCCGGCATCCAGATACACAATCCTAAAGAGTTGGCAGAGTCATGCCGGGCGTTGATTACAAGTGCTGAGCTGCGGGGAGTCCTGGGACAGAACGGTATTAAGTTAATGCGGGATAACGGCGGGGCTACGGAACGTCACATGGAAGTCATAACCGGATATTTATGAACGTATCGTTTTATGCATACTGGAGGGGACTTGCCTCTGGCCGTCGTTCCGGTCTGGTCGACAACCTTGCTCTGTTGTTCCTGGAACCATGGGCATGGTTGTACGCGTCTATTCTGCGACTACGTGCGTTACTGTATCAGAGTGGACTATTGAAGACACACCACCTTCCCAGACCGGTGGTTTCAATCGGCAACATCACCGTGGGTGGAACGGGAAAAACTCCGGTAACCGCCTATATTGCCAGAATCCTTCTGGGGCGAGGTTACAAGGTAGCCGTGCTTTCGCGCGGATATGGCGGTTCCCTGGAGGGGCAAACCAGCGTAGTCAGTGACGGTGCCACGATTATGCTGAGCGCGGGGGAATGCGGAGACGAACCGTATCTGCTGGCATCGACGGTGCCGGGACTTATGGTCGTGATCGGCACAGATCGGCATGCCGCCGGTCAGATGGCCATGCAGCAACTTTCACCCGACGTATTTCTTCTGGACGACGGATTCCAGCACCTGCGCCTGCATCGAGACCTGAATATTCTACTGTTGGATTTCTCCCGACCGTTCGGCAACGGCTGGACATTACCGGCCGGAATATTGCGGGAGTCGTCAACGGCAGTCGGACGGGCAGATCTGGTGATTTTCACGCGCGCTCCCGAAGGTGCAGCCATACGCAGAGACACGGGCGGAATTCCCCAATGCCTGTCCAGCCATACTATCTTCGACCTGGTACCGCTCGGCAGCAATCAACCCGTTCCTGTTTCCCGATTTCTCAACCATACTATACTCGCCTTTGCAGGCATTGCCGATCCTGACTCGTTTTTTGCGGAGCTTCGCAGACAGGGGCTGAATCTGGTGCGTACACTCTCCCTCCCGGACCATGTCGTCTAC
>JABBNX010000026.1 GCA_019352135.1 Pseudomonadota bacterium | reverse complement strand
ACCCCCGCAATCCCTCCGCGCTCCCTCAACGGTCGAGCGCAAACCAACCGAACCCTCCGCACCCCCGCCACCACGATCCAACTCCCGCCGTCCCCGCAGGGCCCGGGTGCCCCATTCATGCGCGCCTTTGCGCATGGGTGGGGTGCGAATCTCCCCGACCGCAGCCGCGAGGCAGCCCTCACCTGCCTCCTCTGGGCCGGCATCATCCTCGGCTTCTTCACCCTCTCCTCCCGCCAGGAGTACTACCACCTCCCCGCCCTCCCCGCCCTCGCCCTCCTAGTAGGAGGCCTCCTGGCCTCCGCCGACGCCACCTCCACCAAAGCCCGAGCAGCCAATCAGGCCCTACGCAGCGCCCTCTACTTCCTGGTCCCCGTCGGCACGATCCTCTTCCTCCTCTGCGGCTACTTCGCCCTCACGGCCCCCACGCCCCTCCCCGGCGCCACCCTCAACGACGTCCTCAGCTCCAACCCCGCCCTCTACAACCTCTCCCTCGGCCACGTCTTCGACCTCACCGGCGAGGCCATGGGCTTCTTCCGGGGCCCACTCCTCACCGTCGCCCTCTGCATGCTCACCCTCGGCCCCATCGCCTACCTCGTCCGCCGCAGCGCCTCCCCCACCAGGCAAGCGCGCACCTTCGCCGCCAACCTCCTCATCGCCGCCTCCATGGCCGGAGTCCTCCTGGCCGCCCACGAAGGCCTCGTCCGCTTCTACCCCATCCTCGGCTCCAAAGACCTCGCCCTCGCCATCGACACCTTTAACCGCCATGCTTGTAACGAGGTGTCACCTGACCTCACCATACTGGTCGATTGTGACCCTCGCGTTGGCCTGGAACGGGCACGCCGCAGAATTGAGGCGTCCAGCGGCCCTCGCGAGGAACGCTTTGAACTGGAGGAATTGGCTTTCCATCAGCGAGTTCGTGCCGGCTACCTGCAACTCGCGGCCAATGACTCGACCCGTTTTCTGATCATCAGCGGCACTGACAGCATTGAGGATATTTTTGCCACAATTTCCACACAGGTGCTGGCACGAATACCGGAGGCACTGCGTGCCGTTTGCTGATATTTTGGGACATGACCGGATTGTTGAGGTACTGCGCCGTTCTCTGCGAGGTGGCAAAACCGCACATTCTTATCTGTTTGAAGGAGTGCCGGGATGTGGCCGCAAAAAAACGGCTTTAGCTTTGATTCAAGCGCTTTTCTGTGCAGAGCTGCCGGATGACGCCTGTGGAGTCTGCCCTTCTTGCCGCAGAATAGACGGGGGCAATCACCCGGACATCCATCTGATCGCACCATTGCCGGATAAACGTGACATCAGTATCGAACAGTTGCGGGAAATGCAGCACATCTTGTCGTTACGCCCCTACGAAGCGCCTCGCAAAGCGTGCATACTGGACCCGGCCGAACGAATGAGCGTGAGCGCGGCCAACTCCTTGCTGAAAACACTTGAAGAACCGCCCGGCGATGCCTTGATCATCCTGCTGACCGAAAATGCCGGAATGCTGCTGCCAACGGTCCGTTCGCGCTGTCAGTTGATCAGATTCGCTCCGCTTTCTCCCGAGCATGTCGTAGCACTTCTTGAGCGGAACGGCATGGCAGCTGATGCAGCTGCTCTTATCGCACCGATGTCGGGAGGCAGCTTACAGAGATGCCTGGAACTGGATAATGAAGCATTGGTTGCCCGGCGTGAAGCGGTGTTGTCCAGAGTAAGCCAGTTAAACATCAACAGGATTGCGACCGTTTTCGATGCCGCAGAGGAGTTGTCCGGCAACCGGGATGCAACAGTCGAACTACTCGACATGCTGCTTTCCTTCTTCCGTGATGCCGTTCATCTGGCAGCGGGGAGCGGAGACATTGTCAATCGCTCGGCCAGAACTGCAATCGAATCTATAGCAACACGATGTTCATTACCGCGCAATCTGGAGTTGCTGGAACGCATCAATGAAACCAAACGCGACGTTCAGCGCAACGCAAACCCAAAGCTGGCTCTTGATCATCTTTTTATGATCATGGCTGACAGCGGCAGATGACAAGGTATCACACGAATTTATTCAGGAGGTCTTTTTGTCACATATCGTAACTATCCAATTTAGCAACGCCGGCAAGCTGTTTGATTTTGATGCCGGAACTCTTGATCTTGTCCAGGGAGATCGCGTTGTCGTTGAAACGGAACGGGGCGTCGGGGTTGGTCAAGTGGTCAAGCCGCCGGTAGAAAAAGAAGCCGGAACAACCGGATCTCTGGCACTTGTCAAGCGTAAGGCGACAGCTGATGATCTGGCAACAGTTGAGCGTATTTTGCAGAAAGAGCAGGAAGCGTACCGTTTCTGCTGCAGCCGGATCATCGAACGTAATATGCCGATGAAGCTGGTGCGGGTTGAGTATCAGTTTGACAGCAGCAAGGCGGTCTTTTTCTTTACCGCCGACGGCCGGGTTGATTTCCGTGATCTGGTAAAAGACCTTGCCCATTCCTTTCACACCCGTATCGAGATGCGTCAGATCGGCGTGCGCGATGAAGCAAAAATGACCGGCGGGATCGGCATTTGCGGCCGCGAACTCTGCTGCAGTTCCTGGCTGCGCGAATTTCAGCCGGTATCAGTAAAAATGGCCAAAGAACAGAATTTGGCACTCAATCCCAATAAAATATCCGGACAATGCGGTCGGCTGCTGTGCTGCCTTGATTATGAATACGAAACCTATTGCTGCCTGCGCAAAAATTTCCCGAAATCGGGTAAGCGGGTCAGAACGGTCAATGCCGTTGGTGTGGTCGATAAAGTCAATATTCTCACCGGAAACATCACTCTCAAACTTGACGATAACAAGATAATCGTCATCAAGCGGGACGAGATTCTTGGAGATGGCGCTCCTGCCATAGCTGCCGCTGCAGCACCAGCGCCGTGCCGGGCTCCACAGCGCACCCGCGAACGTCGCCCGGAACAGCGCCGCAAACAGGAAAAAACGTCCCTGGAATCATATACTCAGGCCGAAAACGCCGCGAAAGCTGCGCCTGCTGCTCCACCACCACCCAAGGAAAATACGGCATCGGCCGCTTCATCGGAAACACCTAAAACCGGGCAACCACGCAAGAAGCATCGTTCCCGCAAGCATAGCCACCGCAAACAGCCCGGCGCCACTACCGACAGCAGCACACCGAAACCACCATCAGGAGCCTGATATGAAACCGACTTTTTATGTAACCACCCCGATCTATTATGTGAACGATGTGCCGCATATCGGCCACGCCTACACCACGGTTGCCGGTGATGTCCTGGCTCGCTACAAGCGCTTGATGGGGTTTGATGTCTATTTTCTGACCGGCAGCGATGAACATGGTCAGAAAGTGGAGAAGGCCGCCACAACTGCAGGTGAGACGCCTCTGGAATTGGCTGACCGCGTGGTCAAGCGGTTCCAGGCTCTCTGGGAGCGGATGGGGATATCCCACAACGACTTCATACGTACCACCCAGGAGCGCCACAAAAACGGGGTCAGCCGGATTTTTAAAGACATCCTCGACAAGGGAGACATCTACCTCGGCGAGTACGAGGATTGGTACTGTACCCCGTGCGAAACTTTCTGGACCGAGACCCAGTTGATCGATGGCCGCTGTCCCGACTGCAACCGACCGGTAGAAAAGCTCAAGGAAGAATCGTACTTCTTTCGCATGAGCAAATACCAGGAGCAGCTGGTGGCACATATCGAAGCTAATCCGGACTTCATCCAACCCAAAAGCAAACGCAACGAAATCATCTCCTTTATCAAGGAGGGACTACGCGATCTTTCCGTCTCCCGCACCACTTTTTCCTGGGGCATCCCGGTGCCGGGCAACGACCGCCATATCATCTATGTCTGGTTCGACGCCCTGACCAACTACATCACAGCTCTCGGCTATCCTGATGAGTCCGGCAATTACGGGCGCTACTGGCCGGTAGATGTCCATCTGATCGGCAAGGATATCCTCCGTTTCCATGCTGTCTACTGGCCAACCTTTCTGATGGCAGCCGGCCTGCCGTTGCCGAAAAAGGTTTTCGCCCATGGCTGGTGGACCGTTGAAGGACAAAAAATGAGCAAAAGTCTACAGAATGTTGTCGAGCCGAACATGCTGATCGACAAATACGGCGTAGATGCAGTCAGATACTTCCTGCTGCGTGAAGTCCCCTTTGGCCTGGATGGAGACTTTTCCCACTCTGCCCTTGTTCAGCGAATTAATTCCGACCTTGCTAATGATGTCGGCAACCTGCTTTCACGCTCCACCGCCATGGCGGTCAAATATTTCAACGGCACTCTTCCGAACGCGTCCGAGATGACGGAAATAGATCAAGCACTGAAACAGAAAACGGAAGAGATGGTGACGATTGTCGATAAATTTATCGATGAGCTGGCCTTCAACAAAGCTTTGCAGGCTATTTGGGAGGTCATCTCCGCCGGCAACAAATACATTGATGATACGGCACCATGGAGTCTGGCCAAAGACCCGGCCAATAAAGATCGCCTTGCCACGGTCATGTACACGCTGCTTGAATCACAACGCATCACACACTGCATCCTGTCGGCCTTCCTGCCGGCAACCGCGGAAAAGGCACTGGCCTCTCTAGGCTGGAATGAGACGGTTTCTAAAGATGGACTTGCATGGGGAGGCTTGAAGGCGGGAACAGTTATAACAAAGGCAGAAGCGCTTTTTCCGAGAATAGAGGAGTAATCCTACAACAGTCCCAATTTACGAAATTTCACCAGCAGTACCTGCCCGCCTGGCGACAGAAAAAATCTCCGGATTGTTTTTGTCGCCAGGCGGTCAGTGCTGGAGAGAGCTGCCAATTGTTTCTGGCCGCTCGTCAGCAGCGCATCCAGTGAGGTGAACTGCCGGGACAGATGTTCTACCCTGCCCGGCCCGACACCAGGAACACTCAGGGCAGTAACGATACGGAATGGTTCCGCATGGCCGGCCGCTTTGATTGCCACCGTCAGACTCCGCGCCGTTTCCATACCAAAACCGGGTACTTCGGCAACTTCCTCCTCTTTCAGGAGAAACAGCGAGGGAAGATCGTTAACCAGGCCCGCTTCAACCAGTTTTTGCAAGCGCCCCCTTCCGAGACCTTTAATACCAAGTCCCGGCTTTGAAGCAAAATAGGTCACTCGTGAGAGAAACTGCTCCCGGCATACGGGTGAATCACTCAGGCACGCATCCAAGACAGGTTCCGACATCTGTGTTGCTGCCGCTCCCGAATCCGTGACACGACGGGCCCGCTTCACAACCTCAAGCACCCGAGGAATAACATCCCCCACCAGCTCAACCAGCACCTGATCCCCGGTCGCAATATCCAGCCGGGCAATTTCGGTATCATTGTACAATGAAACCCGTGTAACCAGTATGCCGCCGAGCCGCACCGGCGATACCTCGGCAACCGGTGTCCGGCGGCCCGTACGACCAACTGTCCACTTAATTCCAAGCACCTGGGTACGAGCTGTATCCGGCGGATATTTCCATGCTGCCGCCCAGAAAGGTGCGTGCCCCCCCTCCCCCAACTGCCGGCGTAGAGACAGATCATCCACTTTCACCACGATCCCGTCCATGGCAAAGGGTTGCTGATCCCGATTTGCCAAAAAGGCACGATACACGGCCTGAACGTCGGCAAATGTTTGCACAATATGGGTCTGTTTGAGATCAACCGGGAATCCCCAATTTGATAGCTGCTCCAGTGCCTTCAGGTCGGAGTGCATCGCTCCGGTGGTCACCAGTTCAAATGGGAACAGGCGAAGAACCGCCACCGCCGCCGGATCAGGTTTTTGCGCTTTCAAAACTCCTGCTGCCATATGGCGAGGTGTGGCATACTTTTCGGCTGCAGCTATTTGTCCGTATTTTTGAAGAAGCTGCCGATCAGCATAGACTTCGCCGCGAACCACGACCCGGTCAGGGAACGTACCGGCCAGCCGGTGAGGAACGCCCTGGATTTCGCGAACCCGTGCCGTCACATCCTCGCCGGCACGGCCATTCCCGCGCGTCGAGGCCGAAACCAGCCGTCCGATTTCATACACCAGCTCCACCGGCAGTCCGTCAATCTTCGGCTGCACCAGCAGTTGCACTTTTCCGCTGGTCGCAATTTTTTTAAACAATACTTGTACCGCTTCCGGACCTGTGGAAGACGACAGACTGAGCATCGGCTGTTCATGCTTCACCATCAGCGTTCCACCACCCATGCCGCTACCCACCGTCCTGGTCGGTGAGTCTGCAGCGGCCAGCGCAGGAAAACACTCCTCAAGCTGAACCAGCCTTGCAAAAAGCCGGTCATACTCAGCATCACTGATAGCCGGCTGTACTTTTTCATAATAAAGTTGATTGTGGTAACGGATATCGTTAGCCAGAGTGGTCATCTGTTGTTTGACATCAATGTTGGAAATTTCCGGACAAGCATACGATAATGCAGGGAGGAGTGATATTGAAATCAACAGAAATAAGAGCACAATGCGGGCAGAAATGAGTGTAATAAAGCACCATCTTTTCTTTATCTCAGGATTCATGCTATTTCGATCCAATCCCGTTTACAACACTTTGAGGGTGTGGCTCCCACACTAGTTAACAGCATCGTGACAGCGTTGACCACTTCATCAACGGAAATATCCCGCATGCATTGGGCGTTAATCTTACAGGGTGGCGTTGTTCCAAAAATGGTACAGGGGGAGCAGGGCAATCCCTTATTGATCACTATATGTTGATCTCCCTGTGGAGCCCATTTTTTGGCCCTTCCCGGTCCGAACAGAGATACCGTCGGTTTTCCCAAGCCAACAGCAATATGCAACACTCCGGAATCGCCGCTCAACAGCAGTGAGCTTTTCTGAATAACGGCTGCAGTTTCAGACAGTGAAGTCATTCCGGCACAATTCAGTCCTAATCCTCCGGAAGTTATTACCTCTCCCTGCTGGCGATCCTCTTTTCCCCCCACAACAACAACTGGAATACCAAAAATGGACAGCATTTCAGCCACACGCCGGAACCGATCCGCACCCCAGCGCCGCTCCGCAATACTGGCCCCAGGAAAAAGTGCCACAAATGGCTCATCATTCAGTGATTCCAGCAAACCAGCAATTTTGGCAGAGGCTGCATCTGGAACAGAAAGAAACGGAGCCTCCATATCCACTCCCCCCGCTTCGATCCCCAGCGGATTCAGTAGGTGAGTAAAACTGACCGCCTCATAATCATTATGCGAATAAGATATCGGATGGGTGAACATCCTTCGGCGCTCGTTGGTATCGAAACCTATTTTGACCGGTGCCGCTGCGATTCGCGCCACCACCGCCGACAACCGGTGCCACTGCTCGGTATCGATCACGACATCGTAGCTGCAGCGCAGAGCTTGAAGCAATTCCCTGGGACGATCATAACAGAGCAGCCCGTCCACACAGGAAATCAGCGAAAAAACACCGGCATTGCGCTGCTCGGCCAGTACGGTGATGTGAATAGCGGGATAGATCTTTTTGAGGGAGCGAATGACGGGAGCCAGGAGCACAGCATCACCGATGCCGCCGGGGCGGATGAGGAGAATGGAGGTAACCGGGAAAGCTACGTCTCGGGGCAGCGGTGAAGGGAATGTTGAGGCTAAGATGTACCCAATCACAGCATCAAGCTTTTTAAGCAAACGCATGTTCACCCCGCAACACCATTCAAAGTGCATTCTTTGTTACCATTCAACAGTCGCCCAACCACCTCTACCCCTTGCATAAAGGAATGATCCATGTTGCCAATCTCGTATTTCCAGGCACCAAAGCGACCCCGAGAGTGGACGGATCTGGATTCAAGGTACGGCTGAATTGTGGCGAGTGCCTTGTCACGTCCCAACGTCGGCACAGGGTAGGAATACGGTATATCGATAAGGTAGCTACTTGCAATGTGTGCCTTTTGCCCCTTATCAATCATGCCGCTGTTCACAAGCCCTTGGATGGTAGATTCAACAATTTTTGTTTTATCTTCAGGCTTGTGTGACGAATAGGTCGTCTCGCACATCAGCGAGAAATAACGATCTGTATCGCCATCAGGTACATTAAAACGGGAATAGTTGTGAAAATTGGTCACCCGGTAGAATGGAGAATTATTTTCGGGGAAATACATCCAACACTTTGAGTCATCACGCTTGCCTTCAAAGCCAAGTCCAGCGATCAGGCCGCCATTGTGAACCAGGTCACCGGAAGCATCTGCTATCGACTCTGGAATATTACGACATTTTGCCACGAGAAGGTCTAGCGGTGATGTATTTATCAGGGCATCATACTGTTCAACCCTGCCATTGGAAAAGGTCACTCTCTTCTGATCAAGATCTATCTCTATCATCTCATGCTGCAGGTGGATTTTCTCATGCAAGGGTTTAGCAATTCCTTTGTAAATGGCACCTGTGCCGCCATATTTTGGAAACTTGAAGACGTTATTCGGCCCCCAGCTTAGATCGTCACGCTGTTCGGTAATGTTAAGTTCTATGCGTTCAAGATCAACAACACTCACCCGCTCGGCAAGCCATTCCTTGCTCATGTATTCCAGCGGCACACCCCATACCTTACTGTTGTACGGTTCCATAAAATATTTAACAATGCCGCGGCCGAAGACCGTATCCATCCACTCCCTGAAGTTTGTCGTTTTGTCGGGGGAACCTGACAACTCTCGCAAACCGGCAACACATTTATGAAGCGCGTCATCCGGAAGATATCTCACATTGTTCTGAAACGGGTACGGTACCCAGCGCTGCAGGATACGGATCCAGCTTTCCCGTTGATGTTCATAATAGTCATCTCCAAGTGATTCCGCTACGGCTTTGTCGAAATAATCATAATGGGAGAAGAGAACATGCCCACCAACATCCCACGTGAAGCCGTTGTCATCACGAAACGAAGCGGAGAGGCCACCGACATGGTCGTTACGTTCAAAAAGCTGCCAGTCAGTATGGCCAAGTTTGTTGAGATGATGGGCAGCGCCCAGCCCGCAAGGACCGGCGCCGAGGATGATGATTTTCATAGATGTTGACAGCCTTTCAATACAAAAAAATACAAACAGCAACAATGAAATCCTGATTCCGGAACCAAGCTCGATACCATTTATAAGCAAGATAGCGCCAAAGGTCAGGCTGTCCAGTTTATACAGGTTAGGGACGGGATTCGCAAAAATTCTCGGGTATTGTTGCTTACCAGCGGAATACCTAATGATAAGGCATGAGCAGCAATAAGCATGTCCATAGGACCAATTGGAGTGTCTGCTTTTTCAAGAGCAGCCCTGATGTTTCCGTAAACATGTGCAGCAGACTCATCAAAGGAAACAACTTCTAAAGGGACAATAAACTCATCAAGCGCTATGGCATTTTTCTCTTTTTGCGAACTTTTAGCAACTCCGTAACGCAACTCTGAAAGAGTTATAGAAGAAATACAGATATCGCCAATTTGGTACTCCAGAAAACGTTTTAGGACTGCAACAGGCTGTTGCTTGATAATATAAATGCAGATATTTGTATCGAGCATCAGTTTCATCAAAAACTCTCCCGCTTATCCATTTCTGGCTGTTCGCGTTCATCCATGAAATCGAGAGAAAACTTTTTCAAGCTGCCAAACAGTGAACTCCAAGAATCACTACGCGGAATTAACTGAACGATGTTACCACTTTTTTTGATAAACACCTCACTATCGTCAAAGCGGAACTCTTTGGGAAGTCTGACTGCCTGGCTTTGGCCATTTTGAAATATTTTCGCTGTTTTCATGATAAGCCCCCAGACTAATATATACGCAAAGTATATACTCTGCACCTTATATCAGCAAGTGTAAATTATGACCATGCTTATGGAGATTATATGCGGCATCTACTTACCAAAAGATGATACCAAGACGGTTTGAATCAATGCTTGCAATCAAGTATCGTATATGATACATAATAGCTGTGCAAACAACTCACTACCAACTTACCTACTACACTGACGCAACCGGAGAGAAGCCATTCAAAAAATGGCTCTATGGTTTGCGTGACCGTTCTGCGTTTGCTCGTGTCACCACCCGACTTGAACGGGTAGAACTTGGCAATGTAGGTGATCACAAAAACGTAGGTTCCGGTGTTTTTGAATTGCGTGTGCATTATGGCCCCGGATATCGTGTTTATTATGCACATTCTGGCAATCAAATCGTGCTGTTACTCCTTGGCGGCGACAAAACGACTCAAGAGCAGGATATTGAAACCGCCATTGCTTATTGGAAAAAATATCAGGAGAACAAACCATGCGACAAATGACCGACTACGAAAAAGATCTGCACGAATGGCTTAAAGACCCAGATAATGCTGCTGAATATCTGACAGCAGCCATAGAAGAGGGTGACCGTGGTGTGTTGCTTCTTTCCATGCGCCGAGTAGCACAAGCCAAGGGCGGCATGGCAATGGTAGCAGAGCGCTCTAACCTTAAGCGTGAAAACCTATATCGTACTCTCTCAAAAGGCGGCAATCCTGAGTTGCGCACTTTTTATAATATCCTGCATGGTATGGGTCTAAAGCTGGCCATAGTGCCTGAAACAGCATAGGTTTTTCCCTTCCCAATTCTGTTTAGTCACATAGAAAACTGGTGTCAAGAAAACTGGTGTCAGGCTTGTAAGATTGCAAGGTCAAGTTCCTGCCGAAACATTTCCAGCTTCTTTGCACATTCACTATTGCTATGCCGACACTTATCAAAACGTGTAACCGCAGCGCTCAATGTCGAAACGTCCCTGTTCATTCTGATTGCCAATTCAGTCAGGGTTGCATCGGTAAGCTCCAAAACCGCCCAAGCCGCCATGCTGCGTGCTTCGGATGGCTGCCGTTTTTGCCCATTTAAAGCCAATTCTTCCTCTTTCAGATTGTAAATCTTCAAGACCGCCGCAAGTACTTGTTCAAGCGTTGGTTTACAAGGTTGAAGACCCTCATTTTGTGTAAGAATATTTTCAACAAAGTTATCTTCACCCATAACACGGCTGTCCAGACTGGCTTTCCCGTAAAAATCTTCTCGATGGCCTTCATTACGGCGTTCACAAACATATTTGGAAAACAGTTGGCACGCAATAGAATGATCTGCAGAAAAACGGGAGAGGATATATTCCGTGTTCAACCATGTGATCTGCTCTGTGCCGCAATATGCCTTGTGGCTGCTCCACTTATAATCTTCGGCCTTTTCAATCATCACGGCACGGACCGGATTAAGGTGTATGTATGCAGCAAGCTCGAGAAGATACGAGTCAGCATCCACAAGAATTGCTTTATACCTACCCTGAAAAAGATGGCCGTTTCTTTTCAACCGCCAATTAAACCAACGAGTATAGCGGAATGTAAGATTCTGCATAATACGTGACAAAGGCACATCTGCCACCTGAATTGCCAAATGGAGATGGTTTGTCATCAAGCAGAAGGCAAGTACGCGATGTCCGTACCGTTCAAGACCTTCTTGCAAAAAAAGGTAAAAACGATAACGATCCTCATCGGTAATAAATATATCCTGCCTGGCGTTTCCGCGAAGTATTACATGATATAATGCGCCAGGATAATGTAGTCGGGGTTTTCGAGCCATGGATATGTAGTAGCATTAAGTTGTTATACTTTCAATCTTTAAAGCCTGACCCCGTTCACTTTTAACCAACTTGTTGCCAATTTGGCAACAAGTTTAACAGACTGTATTTCCAGGTTGGGCAATCATGGTGAGATTGTCACTATGTCCTGAAATATATCCAAGGCCCACCAGAGGAGCAAACAAAAGCATGGTCAGTGGAGTTATCTTCAGCATCGCTCCGATACGGGGAAATTTGCGCGCAAAACTTTCCGGATACCAGAGCGGTGAAGGGGTTTGCCAGGATTTGGCAACCTGAAAACCGCTTCCCTCAAGAAGAGATGTAAGAGAACAGGGATTGAAAAAATTACAATGCCACGGCAACACCCACGTCCAATCTGCTTCAAATATCTTTCGACCTATACAATCAATGTTCGGAACAACCACCAGAAGCAAGCCATCAGGATTGAGGCGTGACACAAAGCTGCGCAGGATTGCTTTCGGATCTTCAAGATGTTCCACTACATGCCTAATGACGATCAGATCGTACCTTTCATCATCATCCAACTCCTCCGCATAACAGGACAGCACCCGAATGCCACGCTCCCTGGCAATGGCCGCACGCGCGGCAGAAGGTTCCAAACCGGTTACTTGTGCCCCGGCATCGGCCCAGATTCGAGATATCCACCCGGTACCGCAGCCGACATCCAGCATGGAAAAGTCGGTACGTCCGAGCAGTTTTTGTACACGTGAAATTTCCGGTGCAATAATCAGTTTTGCATGAAGGGTCTGAAAGAGGCTTCTGTTAAAAAGCTCCGCGTCATCAATACTATCCATCTGGCGTTCATCAATCTCTGCAAGTGGGAGAGGACGGAGGAATTCAAGGGAGCAATTTGAGCAGTGATAAACAAATGAATCACTACTATCATTTTGATAACGATACCTGCAAGATTCCGTGGAGTGACCGCAGGAGGGGCAGCTATGTGGGTTCATAACTGAATTGTATTTTTCAAAATGTACTGTCACGATTCACTCACCATTCTGCATACATCATAAAGCTTTTGTGCCGAATATGACCATCTGAACATCTTGGCCCTCTCCAGCCCAGCCGACCTCAACGTTTCTGCTTTTTGTGGGTTATCAATTATTTCGCGCATGGCAGTTGCAATACTCTCTACCGAATACGGATCAACCAGCAATGCAGCGTCACCTGCAACTTCAGGCATGGCAGAACAGTTTGAAGTTATCACCGGCGTTCCGCACGCCATGGCCTCAATGATCGGCAAGCCAAATCCTTCGTACAGCGAAGGAAGAACCAACACCTCAGCTCCTGCATACAAATCAGGAAGTTGTTCAAAGGGGAAATAATCAAGAAAAACTACAGAATCTCGCAACTGTTTATGCTCAACCAGTTCGTTCAACCTGTTCGAATACTGTGCATCAAGAACCTTTCCTACAATTACCAAGCGGTAGCCTGAAATTCCGATATTAGAAAACGCCTCGATAATCCTGATCAGATTCTTGTTCTCACACCTGCTACCTACAAAAAGTATATACTTGCCTTCAACTATTCTCTTTGGGTGCGCGAGAAATTTGAAATGTTTTTCGTCATACCCTTCTCCGATAACATGAATCTTTGTAGGCTGTAGAAATGGATACGTAGCCAATAATTCCTGACGGACAGAATTTGTCGGGACTGCCAG
The DNA here is from genome assembly GCA_019352135.1 of Pseudomonadota bacterium. Lineage (GTDB taxonomy): Bacteria > Desulfobacterota > Desulfuromonadia > Geobacterales > Pseudopelobacteraceae > JACRCG01. The sequence goes on along the minus strand of JABBNX010000026.1, from coordinate 15,954 downwards.
TGCTGCTGAGGATTGCAAGACCAGCGGTATTCTGATCATGTAACTAAGCCGCCTCAGAAGCGGCACACCATTTGGGCACTTGATTGGGGCCAAGTCATGAACAAACACAATCTGAGGAACCGGAGGGTAGAACATCCCTTCCTGAATAGGGAAAAAAACAACATCCAGCTTTGCTTTTCTTACTTCAGAGGGAAAAACAAATTGATCCCACACAGCACGAACAAATGAAATACCACGAATGTACTTGTGTATAGTTGGCAACAGCTCAATTAACTTGCTCTTAGTATCTTGTATGAGTACTTTATCCGTAACCCAGACGACCAGATCATCAGCAAGCAAGTTAATGTGCTTCACAATGTTTTGGGTAAAGATACCAACGCCTGTTGGGTACGCATCAAGGACGCATGCATTAATTCCTATCCTGATTGTTCCGGTCTTCATATGAAAATATTGCTCATTTTGTTCCAATCCATATATGCTTCAAAACGTGCAGCACTTTTCTAAGTGAATTCACCTTTTAATGGGTGACCCCGCATATTCTGCTTGGCAACGCTCTTTCCCTGCAGCCATGCAAATTACTTTTTCCATGAGCACCCGAACCGATTCGTCCCAAGACAGCCAACTCATGTTCTCGTTCTCACTTTTCAAACTTCCATCAGCAACGCGTGTTATCAGTTCACACAACACGTTATTATCATTAAGGGGAAAATAGATCGGGTAATTCCCTCCTATCTCTCTGAATACAGGAATATCACTTGCCAACAGAGTTTTTTTAAAATACATAGCTTCAACCACAGGCAATCCGAAGCCTTCAACAAGAGAGGCAATGATAACGGCACAAGACTTCCTTAGAAAGTACTTCAAACCCGTGTCATCAAGCCTATTAAAAACAAAAAGGTTCTTATTGAGATAACTGCTACCGGTAAACCTCTTAACTATGTCATCACATTTCCAGCCAATTTTACCTACAATGTACAATCGTACGTTAGACCCTTCAGCCCAGAGTCGCTCGAAAGCGTCCAACACATATACATGATTTTTTCTCGGTTCTATAGTTCCCACCATGAGAAAAAAAGGGGCATTACCCAAATCAACAAGCCTCTGATCAGGAGACTTATCTGATAATAAATCAGTCGTAAAATCAGCCCCTAAATGAAAATAGTCAAAGGCAATATGTTTATCCATGCCTAATTTAGAATAATACCAGATAACTTCATCAATAGAGTACTTGGAAATAGAAATCACTCCGTCAATCACTTTTAAATATTCTGTGAGATATTCATTGAATTTACAAAAAGTAATATCCTCAACACAGGCGGGATGTGTAACAGGAATCATGTCAAAGACAAGCATAACAATCTTGACCTTCTTTGTTTTTGCATAGTTTACAACATGAAGGGCATTTGGATTCCACAATGAATCCATCAAGAAGAAGATGTCGCCTTCTTGCATGTTCACTTTCCTATTACGAAGAAAAGGGGCATCCAGAAAAAACGCAACCCTGATCAACAGAGGCGTAATTTTACTACATGCAGAAATAATTTTCCAATGTAGTCCGCCGTCAGCAATTCTATCCTGAGTAGTATATGTATTGTTGTTGACCACTAATAAGCGAATTAACTGTTTTATTTTATTGAATAAAAAATCAACCAAATTACGCATACAACCAAGAATTTTAATTGTAGCTTGTGTAACAGGATAATCCTCTGTACGCTTTCCATTAATTCTAAAAGTTTCACAACCAATAGTTATTACAGGTATAAATATATATTCAGGATCAATGTGTATCCTAGAAACAACATTTCTTACCACCCGTTGTATACCCGTATTAAGCCCGGAAAAGAACGTCTCGGTGCAATCGATATAACAACACTTCATCTGGTCCATGAATGATCTTTCCCTATGTTTTTTTACTGCGGGTTGTTCCTGCAATAATAGCGAACTTATTCATTGCCTAGAGTTGCCAAAAGAAGCCCAACTTGTTTATCTGCATATCTATTTACAAAGAAATTATATCCAAGCAGAAGTAATGGGTTAAGATATATCTGGTTGTAGTATGACTTCTTAATCGCAACAATCTCTTTTGATACAGTCGTTTGAGAGGATAGTGATTTATTCTGTGGATACATACGGGACTTTGCCAACAGTTCGGGTATGAATCGGAAACGTTTACTTTTCATCACAGCGCGAAGCCAATAATCATAATCAAAAGCGCAATAATACTCTTCTGCAAATTTATCAAGTTCGTGCCACACATCATGTGTAAAAAAAACTGTTGGCTGACAGAGGGTACATGTAATAAACAGGGAATATTTATCAGGCTTGAACGTCGGATAGAGGCAGATATCTTTCCCGCTACGAGAAATCCACATTCCTTTGCCGTAACAGAAATCAGTTTTTTCCCAGTCCAGTGACGCAACTCTCTGCAGTGCACCGGGATAATAGACGTCGTCACTGTTGAGCCAGCCGAGAATTGCTCCATCTACCTGAGCAAACCCCTTATTCAGGGCATCGGATTGTCCGCTGTCCTTCCCGCTCTTCCATCGAAACCGGATGCCTTTACAGTTGTGGGACCAGCCTCCACAATGTACTAAATTGTCGTATTTTTTAATAACGTCAACAGTATTGTCGGTTGATCCTCCATCCCTTACAATATAATCGATGAAAAAATCACCCTGCTGCGACAAGACACTGATAATGGTATCTTCTATAAATTCTCCCTGGTTCAAGGAAGGAGTGACGATTGAGACTGTGGGATAATGTGACATATACGTAACTTACACTAATTTATACGCATGAAAAACAGCCCGATTGCGCTCGCTGACAAATACTATCTCGATATTTTCAAATCCGGCGTTTCTGAGCCTTTCAGTTTCAACGCTGACAGATTCATGCCCTTCGAACAGCACCTCACGATGCCTGCCAAGGAAAGCAAGAAACCGATCACGGTCAGTCACCCAATTAATCACAGAAAGAGCAATCACCATATCAAAATCAGCAAGCTTTTCCTCCCAAGACTCCTCTGAATCAAAATCAAGCTGCATGAACTCATTCTGAACATGCAATGCTTGTGATACCAGACGGGCGCCATCTAAAATTTCACTGTTACGGTCAACACCTACGCACTCCTTTGCACCGGACCGTCTGGCAAAAGCGCTGAACAGACCAAGATTACATCCGCATTCGACGACTCTTTTATCTTTAAAATCAACTTTCCGGTAAATTTCCGACCAGCGCAATGCCCATGGCCGCTCGCCATGGAAATGCTGGCGTGCAACATCCAGGCTATAATACGCGAGACCCTCCCCAGGTGAATTTGCATCAGCATGTCGTGCAATATCCCAGGCCCAATAAAGCATCTGAACATCAGGATTATCAGTATCACACCTTTCCGGATACAACGGTTTTTGACAAGGTCCCTCTGTTTTAGACAATCTGCGTACATTTCGGAGAACAACTGAAGCCAGTCGTAACAGGAATGGAGTCTCTCTAAAATAGGAATGTGCAAGAGTTTCAAAACAGAAATAACCTATGTTATGTGAATTCCCGACACCAAGGAGATCGACGTGCAGAGCGGCAAACGAAGGGATCTCAAGCGCCTGATCAAAATCGATCAGTTTCACATTACGATCCGTATCAACAACGATATTTTCAGATTTGATGTCACGGTGAACAATGCCACGCATATTTACTTGAACAATGACCTTCAATACTTTAATCAGAACATCTGCCCTGCGCGAAAAGTCCCCTCCTACAAGCAAATTTTCAAGTGACTCACCTGGCGCAAAATCATAGCTTAACAGCTCCCATTGCCCATCTCGATGATACGCAGGATTTTGACAGATCCCATTAATGCCGGCCAGTTTCAAAAGAATATTATATTCACCGGCCAAATCGTTGGCCTTATTGAAATATTCCTTCGCCATCCTCCGGACTTTAATGATTCTGTTTTCTGCTCGATAAATGCGTCGATTCCCGTCATAGCAACTGATAGAGACCAGCTGTACAGAAGGACCTATAGACGTATTTATGAAGCGCTCCCACTGAATAATATCTTCTTGTATCTCTTCAAATATCAAAATAGTATCCCATTGATCTTTGCTTTTTCAACATAGTGGACCACATGAAGTAAGAACTTTCGAATGTTACTTTCCAAACGAACTCTCAAGCGTTCCCAGAGACTACATAATAAACTTTTCAGCCAGTACCCGTGACTATCCATTAATTTCTCAATATCAGAGTTGTCCCGAAGGGGCATGACCAATCGCTGTGAGAGCACATCATCCTTCAATCTGGAAATCTCCGGCGGATGAGGTGCCTGAAATCTTTCGAGCCACGTAAAGTATCTGCGCTCCCAGCCAAGATGAAACGGGTCATCAAGATGCAACCAATTATTCAAAAATTTTGGGGCATGATCAGATTTATTTTCCCATCCTCTCAAAGCGTACGCGGCTACCTTTCCCTCAACCTGACTTCTAAAAATAGCTGTATAATGGTAGATGTAAATTCCTAGGTGGGAAGTTTTTTCACAGTCCAGATAATCAATCATTTTCAAATCAACCCCGGTAGGATTTACAACTGTAGGAGGCTCGTGCTCGATATATCGATAATCTGGCCCATATTTAAAAATTCTGCGGCATTCCATTATCCCGCCTTTAATGAAATCTCTGCCCGAATGTAGTACATAATCAAAGCCGAAACAAAACTGAATCAATTTAAAAGATATCATTGTAATTGAAGGGTTAGCTGCAAGTATATCTATAACAGCCTGAACATCTTCCGGCTTGTAAAATTCATCAATATCCACCGCCCAAATGTAATCACCCGTTGCTTTTTCTGCCCACGCTTGACATTGCTGTGTCAAGCCGTCCCAATGTTCGTTTTTTGTTATTATCTGGACTATACCCCTTGTATCTTCCTCGTCCTTGAAGCGATATAACTCCTCTAACGTTCGGTCAATCGAATGCCCATCGGGAGTAGAAACGACAGAAGATGCCCAGTAAGCCCCTTCAACAATCAAAATCTCATGTGCAAAAGGATAAAGTGAACGTAAATTGTAACGAACAAATTGTTCGCCGTTCAAGACGATTATTCCGAAAGAAATGCGCGTTTTAATGGTACTCATAACCGGGAGTCAACGTTTCTTGGAATGGAGTTGCCGTGCTCTATGTACATATTCACTAAATAAATCAAGACCTTTTTGGAACACTTTTCTGTGCCCGCATATTTTTTGTGCAAAATCAGACATGGAGTCCCTGCAGCTCATCACCTCACGCTCCAGACTGAATACATCCGTTTCATGATCGTTTCCCCAATGGCTACCTACCGTCACCGCACAGGAATATCCGGCGCATTTTACAGCATTTATTTCTCTAACAGTAAACATTCCCCACGGATACGAGAATGATTCTACCGCCAAGCCGAGTTTATCCTCCAAGATTTTCTTGGAATCCGAAAGTTCACCCGCCAGTTCTGCGGAACCAAGTTTGGGCAGGTTTGAATGTCTCATCCCATGACTCCCTATGGTACAACCATGTTGCAAGACCTCTTGTAACCCACTCCAATCAAGCAAAGGCTTGCGAAGTGCAAGCGGTTCCCAATAGCTGGTTCCTCCTGCAACCCCGGGTAGAACAAAAAGCGTCGCTGGAAAATCATAGTCTGTAAGGACAGACAGGGCGTTTTCTAGAAAATCAACATATCCATCATCAAACGTCAGTACTACGCATTTTTTGTATTTCTCGTTTTTATTTAAGTTACTAACAGCTTGGCTTAGCGAAATAACTGTATAATCATTATTTTTAATCCAATCCATTTGAGCTACAAAATTGGATTTTGATACGGCCCAAGGGTCACTTGTGTCATCAGAAATGCTGTGATACATGAGAACGTACACTTGATAACCAAAGAGGCTGTTTAACACCGTTTTTAGACTTCTAGTGTCTAACAATCCGATTGCTCCGCTAAAACCCAATTATGAGACACCAATACACCCCTTCCATTCCACCCATCCGGATAAACTTTCCCAGTATTAAAGAAATCACCGTCAATTACACTCAATGTTTGCCCCCCTTGAATCCAATCCTCAATCTCCTGATTAACCTCAAGAAAAAGAGTTAGGAGATACTCGCCTTGGCTAAGTGGTAACTTGGGAATCACACATCGCACACTGCCAGTAGGAGGCAAGTCGAAAATCTCGGTGCTCGCAACCTCAGTTGAGCAGTTGAATAGAGCTTGCCCTAACACATCATTGAAGGCTATCCCTATTCTATAAGGATATTTCAGCGGGTTAGAGCTTTCGGATTGGTAGCGGAGAACAACGGAAAGACTCTGTCCCGACATTCCATGCTGTACCACACTGCCATTTTCGTCCTCGAATCCCACACTGATGAAACGAACTCTTCCGCGGCCTCTCCGATTGATGTTTTGTGTTGAAAGCCCATGACCACCACAGGTTCGCAGTCTCTCCATGTAATGCGGCACCACGGATTGGGTTGTTCCATCATCAATTTTCATACCTCCTTCTAACAGTATCGCAGAGGTGCAGATATTCATCAAAGCCGCCATGTTATGACTAACAAACACCACTGTCCGACCTTCCTTGGCGGACACATCCTCCATCTTCCCCAAACACTTCTTCTGAAACTGCGCATCACCAACCGCCAGCACTTCATCCACAATTAATATCTCCGGTTCAAGATGCGCCGCCACGGCGAAAGCCAAACGCACATACATCCCAGAAGAATAACGCTTTACCGGCGTATCCAGAAATTTCTCAATCTCGGCAAAATCAACAATCTCATCAAACTTCTTCTTGATCTCCGCCCTGCCCATCCCTAGAATAGCACCATTAAGAAATATATTCTCCCGGCCGGTCAATTCAGGATGAAAACCAGTGCCCACCTCCAGCAAACTGGCCACCCTCCCCTTTATCCTTATAGAACCGGTAGTAGGTTCGGTGATCCGGCTGAGGATCTTGAGAAGAGTTGATTTACCGGCACCGTTGCGACCAATGATGCCGATCCGGTCACCCTGTTTTACTTCGAAGGAAACGTCTTTGAGTGCCCAAAAATCTTCTTGTGAAGCAGTTAAAGATGAAGAGTGAGTAGTGAATGGTGAAAGAATCCTTTTACCTAAGCTCTTAACGCTGTTTGCCAACACATCACGCAAAGCGGTATACTGCTCCCGCTGATGATGCCGCAGGGTATACTTTTTACCAAGATTTTCGACGGTAATGACGGTAGACATTATTTGAGAACTTTTACAGAATTGGTTTCAAGCAAAATAATATTATCAATCTGAACTTTCAGGGCAGGAAGCTTATGTTGAACAATATCCCAAACAACTTCATCATTTACACCAAAGTATTCATGTGAAAGAACATTCCTGAAATCCTTCATCAAACGCCATGGTACTGAATAAAACTCATCTTTTTTTAAAGCAGATATTCGGCTGGCCGCCTCTCCAATAATTTCCAATTCTCTAATAGTTGCAGATTTTGTTTTTCTGTCTCCAGAAAAACTAACAAAGTCATATCCTGCAATAAACTCTATGGCCGCATTTATTGAGTCCATAATATCCTGAAGAAATTGAAGATCCGTACGTTCATACATATATAATTTCCTTCAAAATATATGGCTTAATTATCGGCTTGAAATTGGATTCAATACCAAGATCAATACGTTTTTGAAACGTATCCTCGAGATAATGTAGTAAACCAAAATAACTGTCCGCTGTATTTGCTGAGAGCTCAATAGCCATATCAATATCAGAATCCTCCCGTGCATCACCACGGGCATAACTTCCAAAAAGCCCGATTTTGGTCACACCGAAAGAATCATGCATTTCCTGTTTGTGCTGTCTTAGAAAATCAAGAATTTGTTCTCGTGTCATATCAGTAATCCTCCGTAAACGAGACTATATCACATCAGCAAAGCTGCGTTCCATGTTTCTGAAATAGAGCAGACCACCGATAAACATCAGTAACGTCAAAGAAGCTGACAGGAGCAGGCCTGGCCAATAAACCGGAAAGGCATCTCCCAGAATAGCCCAACGAAACCCGTCAATAACACCGACCATCGGATTAAGGAAATATAGCATGCGCCATTTTTCCGGGACGATGCTACTTGAAAAACCGACCGGTGAGATGTAAAGCCCGAATTGCACCAGAAACGGGACAACGTAGCGAAAATCGCGATACTTGACGTTGAGTGCCGACAGCCATAATCCGGCGCCAAAGGATGCCAAAAATGCAAGTACAAGAAAAATGGGCAGCAGGAGCATCCTGATATCCGGGACAAAGCGATACCAGGCCATGATCCCGAACAGAATGATCAGCGAGATAAAGAAGTCCACCAAGCCGACAATCACTGACCCAGCCGGTACGATCAGACGGGGAAAATAAACCTTGGTCAACAGATTGGCATTATCAATCAGCGAATTGCTGCTCTCGGTCAGGGAGTTAGCAAAGAACTGCCACGGCAGCATGGCGGCAAAGACCATGATCGGATAGGGGACACCGTTGGAGGGGAGCTTGGCAAGCTTTCCAAAGACGATCGTGAAGACCAGCATGGTCGCCAGCGGACGGATCACGCTCCAGGCAATGCCGATCGCAGTCTGTTTATACCGGACGAGAATGTCCCGCCAGGCCAGAAAGAAGAAAAGCTCGCGATAGCGCCAGATATCACGCCAGTAATGAAGCGCCCCCATGCCGGGCTTTATGAGAAGTTCCGGTTGTTCTTTCATATCATGAGTACTTAAACCCTTCCTTTTTAAACAGCGCTGTTACAACTCCCGCCAAAAATCCGATCCCGAATCTGCCCATTTCCCTGAATCTTCTGACCGGCAGCAGATAGAGTGGCGCATGACGGGCGCAGTTGAGAACCACCAGCAGCCACAGCATCATCGGATAGCGTGATTTAAGCATCAAGAACGAATATCCGACCGCCATCGGTTTGCGGAAATTGGGCACCATCAGCGGCGGATGAAAATAATTGAGCTCAGGAACCTTCCGGCTTTTTTTGCCTGCAATGGTAAACCTGACGACAAACTCCACATCTTCCTGCCCGATGAAATTGCTGATAAAACCACCCAGTTCTGCCAAAACCGTGCGACGATAGGCGGTGCAGCGGCTGGTCATGAAGTATGGATCGTGAAAATCATAGCGGCCATCCACCAGCGAGTATGCGGCGCTGCCATGCGGCATCAGAGCATTAGCATCCGGGTTTGACTCAAAGGCAGTAACCAGTGTGGACAAAAAGCTATCCTTTTTCAGTACCGTGTCATCGTCCAGAAAGAGGATATAGTCCCCTCGGGAGTGGTGGAGGCCGAAATTGCGTGAATATCCCATCCGACCAAAATTTGTATCAAGCGGCAGATAGCGAATCGGCAGTTCTTTAGAAAACATCTCCGCCGCCAGGCGACCTGCCTCTGTCCCCCCCTGATCCTCAACAAGGACAATTTCAAAGCGGTCCCGAGGAAAGTTTTGACCCTGCAAGGAATATAAAATACCTTCCAGCAGATTGATCCGACCATAAAAGTTGATTACACACGAAATCGTTATTCCATCTGAAGCGGCAGGAACGGTACAATCACCGCGCAGGTCGAACGGACACCAACGATAGAGAGTCTGCAGGACAAGTTCACGCATGTATCAGAAGTACCTGTCTATCTCCCATAAATCCCCCACCCCACCATGCTCACCCAGGCCACCCCGACAATCAGCAGCGGCACATCCCTGATCAGTGATTCTGTCGGGTCCCCGCCCTTGCCGGATTGAACCCTCAGTATGTAGCGCAGCAGACCAAAACAGCAGAGCGGCACCGAGTAAAGCAATACAGACGACTGCCGCGAGATTACATACATGGTGTAGGTTACCAGCACCGAACCACCGGTCATGTACATGGCACCTTCAAGGAATCCTTGCGGATACGCCACCAGCGCCTTACGATGATTGTGCGCCTCATTTCCCAGATGCTGCTTTTCAGCAAATCTCTTACCGGTGCTCAAGAAGATCGAAAGCAGGAACACACTTAAAAACAGCCATTCCGATATTGCTACGTTAAAAGCCGCACCGCCTGCCTGCAGACGGAGCAGAAACCCTGCCGATATGCAGAAGATATCTACCAGCACAATATCTTTCAGCTTTGCGCTGTAGGCTATTGATGCCGCAACATACGCCATCATGAGCCCGAAAAATGTAACGGAAATATTCCAGGCCAGCACCACACTGCATATCACTAATATCGATGCAAAAAGTAACGCCGTGACAACTGAAATCTTCCCGGAAGCTATCGGCCGGGTACACTTGTCCGGATGATGACGGTCATTTTTCCGGTCAAAAACATCATTGACAATATAGGTGGAGCTTGACGCAAAGCAAAACGCACTGAAAGGAATAAAAATTTGAAGTGCATGAGTGAGGGAAAAGAGCGTTCCCGCCAAAAACGGCGGAAAAAACAGCATTAAATTCTTTAGCCACTGGCGGACCCGCAGGAGTTTAAAGAGATTGAAGAGCATTGAAACTCAGGATACCTTGTCTGTACGTACCAGAGAAAGAAAGAAATCTTCCAGATCTCTGCGTTTGGTTTCCACAAGAACCACCCCGGTACCGGAGGAGTTAACTTCACCCATAAAGCCGTTGAAGGCGCTGCAAGGCACGTAAAATTCGGAAACCGAATTTGTACGACGCAGCGCTTCAATTCCTGCAAACGAGAGTGATGCTGCTTCCGGCAGTTGTAAATGAATGACATATCCTTCCACGCCGCTGCGCAGAATATTTTCAACCCGGTCCAGGGCTACCAGACTCCCTTTGACAATCACCCCGACACGGTCACAGACCTTCTCCACATCATCGGTGATATGGGTACTGAAGAAAACGCACTTACCACGCTTCTTCAGATCAAGAATTATCTCCTTAACCAGCGCCCGCCCGATCGGATCCAGGCCGCTCATCGGTTCATCCAGAATATACACATCCGGATCATGAACAAGCGCCTGTGCCAGCCCCACCCGCTGCACCATCCCCTTGCTGTAGCCGCGCATCGGTCGTTTGCGGGCCTCCCACAGATCCAGTCGTTTTAACACCTCTTCTGAACGCTGCGCAAGTAGAGCAGACTCCATCTTGAATTGCGAGCCGACAAAAGCGATGTACTCCTCGGCGCTCAGATAATCGTAGAAAGCCGGATTTTCTGGAAGATAGCCAACATGGCGGCGGGATTCCGCCTGACCGGCATCCATTCCCATGATACTGGCCGTGCCGGAGGTCGGTCGTAACAGACCCATCACCAGCTTGATGGTAGTACTCTTGCCGGCGCCATTCGGCCCGAGAAAGCCGAATACCTCACCCGCTTCGATAGTGAGGTCAAGCCCCTTAAGCGCGTCAACCTTTGTCATACGCTTGCCGGTAAACTGCTTGCACAGACCCGTTATCTCAATGGCGTTCATACATCGCAACTCCAGTCATATTTTGTACCAATATTCCGTAACCAGACGCATTGTTGTCATACTTTATCTTTTCGGGTAACTACTCAACACTATTCAACAACCATGAAATCTTGAGTCAAAAAAATTAACGCAAAGACGCAACGACGCGAAGACGCAATGAAAACCAAGAAAAGAGCCAAAAGTCTTTGGGATAAAACGATAATTCTTTGTTTTTGACGTTCTTCGCGTCTTTGCAACTTGGCGTCTTTGCGTTAGATGCCTTTTAATCTTTTGACCTGAGTAGTTATCTTTTTGGCCTCAATAGTGGTACCGGCATGCAATTACTACCAGGCTAATGCCATCAACAACATATACCAACCGGTTTGTATCATCGATACGACGAGACCAAAAACCGGAAAGACTTTCCCTTAATGGCTCCGGCTTGCCGATACCCTCGAATGGGCTGCGCATAGCATCCTGAATCAGCAGATTTATACGTTTCAACGTTTTTCTGTCCTGCGTCTGCCAATACTGATAATCTTCCCAGGCGGCCAGCGTCCAGGTAAGTCGGTCAGGCATCTGCTAACTTTCCATTTACCATCTTTCCCGCACGAAACTGTTCTATTGATTGGGCAAGGTGAGCTGCATTGGCAGGGGTCTTCAACAAATGAACCGTCTCCATAAGGCTGTTAAAGGTATCAAGTGACATTAAAACAGCATCAGATGAATCGCGGCGTGAAATAATTGTAAAATCAGCATCTGCTACTGTTTGATCAAACACGGATTTTAAATGATTACGTGCTTCTGAAAAATTAACAACGCGCATAGGCCACCTCTTGTACTATAAGTTGTACGAGTTTACGATTGTTCCCAAGAAACGTCAAGATATTTCGCTACAGTTCACAGGGCCTGCTATACAGTACATCACTTCTTCACCCCGGCGAAAGCATACTTACTCGTGGTTGCCACTTTTCCATCAGCCTCCAGATAAAACTGCCCGCCGTAGGGATCTCTGGGCGGTGGGAAGAGGAATCCTCCGGTAACAAGCTGCTCGACCGTTTTTGGCAAAACTCCCCGTGTTTCCCGATAGCGATCACGAGCCAATTCAATGCGTCTTGTCTCGCGGAACGCTGTCAGTCTGAGCTGATAACTCTTTTTGAGCGCCGGATTCCTTTCACCCTTTTCCATCGCGGATAAATAGACAATAGCCAGCCCCGTCTGCCCTGATTCCTGCATATAACGCCCAGCCAGAAGCTTGCTGAGATCAGAACCGGAAAGTTCGCCGGCACGCTGATAATACCTGGCTGCCGCCGCATAATCCTTCAGAAAATATGCGCTGTTAAATCCGGCAAAGAACGGCAGGTACCAATCCCAGGTGCGGTACTTCATGCCGTAATCCAGAAGATCATTGGCCAGCTTAAACTGTTTGACATCCCAGGTCAAAAAACCTTGGGCAAAATAGTAGGCGTCCATGTTGTAGGGGTCAAGCTGGACAGCGCCGTGCAGCAACCGGGACATGGACATATAGTCCGGCGGAACCGGCACCTGGTTATCAGCCTTATCAACAAGTCCGCCGAAGTATGTCAACACTTTAAGCACCAGCGTTGCTGCTGCCAGTTCTTTGAAATCGGCTGCTACGATTTTAAGTGCCGTCACCGAGGGAACGTAACCCAGCTTTTCCACGAACGGTTTGTTTTTAAGATAGGTGGTGAAGGGAGTAATCAGCGCCAGATACAAAACCAGGCATACAACTCCGCTTGTGACTGTCCGAATCATTATTTACCTCATTTCCCGCCGGGCAAAGATTGCTGCCGCAACGGATAAAAGAAGTCCGACATATACTATAAAATACGCGGCTGTCAGAACAAGACCATTCGGGGGGAGCGGCAGACTATAGATTGCGTTCACTTTAAGATCAAAAGCGCCAAAATTGGGAAGGATGTAATAGAGGCCTGCGGCGAGCTGCTTGACGAAGGGGGAAAGTGCTTTGGATGCCGGTGAATGTATAAACTCATAGACCTGCTGCGTGACACCGCCAGCCAGAAACGTGGCAATAGTACCGAAAACAGGCAGAAAAAAGGAGGTACTGACCGTTGAAAGGAGGAAGGCGACCGCAATCAGCAGGATATATTTGAGGGCATCAAACAGGATGCAGACAGCCATGGTTGACCAGACAATCGGTCTGTCAGGCGGATAGATGGTAGAAGAATACAGCACCACGGCAAAAGTGGCCACACCAAGAACAGCGGCAGTCAGCAGCACAAACAGAGCCGTGCCCCCAAAACGCCCCAACAGGTATCTTTGTCTGGAGAGCGGCAACCCCAGCACGCTGTAGGTATAACGCCGTTCAATATCTTTCCAGAGCGACGTGCCGCCCAGAAACACCGCCAGCAGCAGCAGGATAAATGAGCTCAGAGAAAGCGAGAGCGTCAATGAAAGTTCTGTCACCTGACGCATGGAAAGTGAGGCTATGACCGGGATCAACAAAAAAGCACACGCTGTCACCATGATGCCCTGAAAAACGCGATCACGGAATATTCCTTTCAGGGTGATACGAATAATTGTTGCCATTATTAAATCCTTTCCAGGGCGGAGACAACTTCGGATATAATTTGGGGTAGAAGTGAGAAGTGCTGATCAGTCGTAAGCAAGACTAATCCGTTCTGCATGGCACTTGCCGCAATCCATATATCATTTGTAGGTATCGGGGTACCATTCTTTTTAAGGTAATCAAGAATTATTGAATATCTTTCAGCGGTCGAATCATCTATATACAGAACCCCTACGTTGGAAACTGATAAAAATTCCTTCAAAATTGATTTATTATCTTTTTCACGGGAACCTCTTTTAAAACCGGCCAGCAATTCCCCAACAACTATGGCGCACAAAAAAACTTCATCTGCTTCATCAAGTGATTCCGCGATTTTCTTATTTCCACGCATCAAATTTGAATATGCTGAAGTATCAAGCAGTATTCTCTTCATTGCCATGCCTCGTTATCAATGGTGCGCTGTTCCAAAAGGGCTTTATCAAATTCAGTAGCCTCTGTATCTGTCCAAACGCCGCAAAAACGTGAAAAACTACTTTTACGCTTCTTATCTGCTGAAGCCAGGTGAGCTACATTTTGTTGCGTTGATTTACGAAGCAGCGTCAAGAATGCCTTGTTAAGGCTTATCCCTTGTCTGGTTGCTTCGTTACGTGCAATCATTTCAACTTCTTCAGGTATATCTCTCAAAGTCATCTGACGCATTACCAACCTCCTTTTGACTCATACCAAATCATAGTGACTCATATGTATATTATTGTCAAAGTCTATCTATAGGCCAGTTAAAAGATTGAAAAAACTTCTTACGCGGAGCGAATGAAGGTGGCACAGGTAGTCAGCGCTTTCAGTCACTCGCCTGCCAGCATATTTACAATAAGATATCCATCAGGTCTCCGATTTGAGAAAAGCTGATTATCCGTAAACCACTACTACGATCCTGTTGTTCAGAGCCACCGTATACGACTACCCCCGGAGTAGCTTTCTGATTAAGAGAACGATAATATTCTATCCCCTTCCAGGCATCCCGTTGGATTGTTGCCCCCGACTTGATCTCTATTGGAATAATAGCATCACCGGCTTCATGTAATAAATCCACCTCATGCCCCGCATTATCCCGCCAATAGTACAGTCTCGGTTCACGCACCCGGTTCAGGCGCTGCTTCATCAATTCAGTTACCACAAATGTTTCAAAAAGTGATCCAACAAGCGGGTGGCTTGCAACCTGTTCAGCACGCTCGATCCCCAGCAGATGGCAAGCAAGACCTACGTCCCAGAAGTAAAGCTTTGGTGCTTTGATCAACCGTTTATTTAAATTGTTAAAGTGAGGCTGTAGCAGAGTAATAATAAAACTGGCTTCCAGCAGCGATAACCAAGAGCGGGCGGTGTTGTGGTTGATACCTGCGTCAACGGCAAGGGAACTAGCGTTCAGTATTTGCCCCGTCCGTCCCGCACATAATTTCAGGAAGCGAGAGAAGGCGGCTAAATCCTTGATCGCCATTATTTCACGCACGTCTCGCTCTACGTATGTGGTTATATAAAATGAAAGCGCTTCGACTGGATCAAGATTATCGGCAAATATGCGGGGATAGAAACCGTTAAACAAGAGATGCGGGACGTCTGAAGGGATGCCGACGAATTCAGTACGTTCAGAGAGACTTAACGGAAGTAGTTTAAGGATTGCCGTCCGACCAGCAAGCGATTGTGTCACCGACTCCATCAGCAGCAACTGATGACTGCCGGTAAGAATGTATGCGCCTTTTAGCTCCGGTCTGGCATCCACCCTCACCTGTATTTCGGATAATAGGCTCGGGACTCGCTGGATCTCGTCCAATATTGCCCCTTCCCTGGCGTGGGTATCAAGAAAACCAACCGGGTCGGACAGGGCAAAATCCCGAAGCGAGAGTTGTTCAAGGGATACATAAGGCTTGTCTGGGAAAGACATCCTTGTGAGAGTGCTCTTTCCGGATTGGCGCGGCCCGACAATAGTT
>JABBNX010000208.1 GCA_019352135.1 Pseudomonadota bacterium | reverse complement strand
CTTAACCTGATTACAGTTTAGCGATGAATAGATAAAGGCGGTGTCAAAATGCTATGGAAATACATCAAGAAACTGTCAAGAAGGGATATATGATGAACGACAATCAGAACTTCCGACCGGCCCTTGGTACAATCAGGCGTCCGGACAAAAGAAAAAGGCCACTTTTCAGGAGAAAAATGGCCTTTCTGATATATTGCGTCCCAATAATGATGGAATGTGTACTAGGAAATGTCCTTCGATATCGGAAACATATAACAATTTTACGTACTCTCAGATTTTAAATCTGACCCTGTGATGGGGACGGATGCCCACTTTTTCCAGGCCACATCTGTCAGTCTCTCATTTCAAGCTAATGCCTGATTCCCCCTGGGCAGCAACTTGCAGTGACAAGCGATCAGCATCCACAACTGCTTCCCCAAGTGATAAAGATGTGACCGTTCCAGAAAGTTCTGCATGTTCGGCAAGTTGAATCCTTGCTAAAGCTGCCGAAGCTTTCAACCGCACACTCGCAAGCTGGTCAACGATAGTTGCATTGAGTTTTTCTTTGATTACATTACGAATCGTACCGTTAAACAGCCAGCCGCCGACACCAACCAAGAAGCCGGCATGTCTGGTATCAAACTCAACATTATCAAAAGTAAATGAATTACTCTGCGGGTTGTATATTGGCTTGGTAATCAGTGTCAATTCACCGTCAAAGTCTCCGGTAGAGGACAGCTCGATTACAAGCTTGCCTTCTTTGCTTTTCAAATTGAAGCTACGGATCGTAATTTTCTTATCATCTCCAAAAGTCTGGTTAAGCAGAATCGGGTTCAGTGCCGTCACAAGATCCGAAAAGAAAATATTTGCGGTAAGCTGGATGTGGAACTGGTTGTCGAAGTTTGCCAGCTGCTGAATCTGTGGCAACGGCCTGGCTGGTAATGAGGCTGGTTTTGGACCGATTATGATCTCTGCCGCGGTTACGAGTCCGATTGACACTCGAAGACGATTATTTGTTGCAGACAACGGACTCATGACAATCTTCTCTGGTGACAATTCCAACCACGCGCTAAATTTTTTATCGACAAGTATGGGAGTAAATGCGTCGTGCCATAATGGCGCAATTTTGTCACGGAGTCGCACCGTGTCGTTGAGCTTAATGTCAATGATCGGAGCCAGAAGTCTCTGCACCGGCAGTGTAACGTCCTCCACAAGACTTTTAGGATTTACCGTAACCACACCTAATCGAAGAGAATCAGAAAGTCCGTCAGAGAGTCCGGTATAGTACAGCTCAGTTTTTAGTCGCCAGTTTGGCATGACAGTAATTTTTGCTTTAAACCGAAGATCCGTCTTGAGTGGACCTGTTGTAAACATTCCGTAGCCGAATGTCAGCTGTACAGGTATTGAAAGGTAAACAAAATCATTTGCCGCAGTAACAGCTATTGGCCCGGCTCGCAAAATTTCCACAGAAGTTCCGAAACCACCCTGACCTTTGAACAAATCTTTTTTGACCGACTTATTCAAAAGGTTTCCGAGATCAGCTGCTGAAGCTTCAATTTTGAGGTTGATTGTCGAGGGCTTTGACACGTTGCCGGAAGCTTCGCAGATGGTCGACGTTAATAGGAATACTGCTAGCAAGCTGGCAAGACAACGAATATGGTGCATAATTTTTTCAACCTCCGGGTACTCTAATTCCCTACAGACGACGTGTTGAACTGAATTGATCGCAACGACTAATACCCGGTTGAGTACGGGCAAATTACTGTGGCGTTTTTATGAACTGCTACTTCGCCCAGGTGCGCAGCGGCCCGCTGTCGTTGTGCACGAAGTCCTGGCGCGGGTAGTAGCCGACGCCACCGTAGCCGAAGTAGTTGCGCGCCAGCTGTGCATACTGACAGACCTTGCGAATGGGGACACCCGGGATCGAGTAGTCCACTGCCTTGCCCTGCATATGGAACGAGTTGCGTGCAACGTTCTCGCTTTTCCGTGCAAGGATGCTGTTGTATTCAGGCGTGCGGTACGCCGAGTGAATATAGAGCTCCCGTACACCTAGCAGCTGGGCAACGTAGTTGATCATCTCTATGGTGGTGATATCCATCTCAGTGTGTTTGTTGTCGTAGTTGCACCGCATGAAATAGTTGAGCGAGACTAATGCCTTGGGGTCATACTCGCCGTAGCCGTTCCTGAACTTGAAGAGGAAGCGCTCTTTGAAGTGGGTGTTGTAGAGGATGATCTTGCCCTCGTTAAACAGTGGCTGATCGGTCACCTTGCGCTCCACCAGGTCACCAATCAAACGCTCCAGAGCCTTCTCGTCGCGCTGTGCAGCAATAAACTGCTCGGCTGTTATGTTCGGAGCCACGGCGATGTCGTTCGGGATGTCGCCACTCTCGTCGAGGGTACCTGTGATGTCACTGGTACTATGTTTCATGAGTGTCTTCGCCAGCGCACTGTGCGGCACGAGCAGAAAGCCGGTCGCACCGGCTATGAACTGTCTGCGTGTGAACATTTGTTATCCTTATAAAGAGAGAGCCCACGGGGGAGCCGTGGGCTTGTTATTGAAAATCGAGAGTAGGGCTTCCACACTATCATGTGCCGCCGGGAAAGAACGCGGCCCACTTCCCATGGCTGAGATTGTGCTCAATTATAATTTTGCCCCAGAGATCGCTTTATGCCGGTTCAATGTTTTTTTGAAATAAAAAAAAGCAGTTGCCCCTTTGATTTTGTTTTAACCTCCTGATATTGTATTGCAATCACGAATAAGGAGGTTCACCAAATGGGTGAATGTAAAAGTCGTGCTGTTGATAGTTCTTCTCGGGTTCCTGTTGACACGTTTGCTGGTCGTATTCACGTAGAATGGGATCAGGGTGCAGCAGTCACCCCACTGGCTCAGTTACCGTTCTTCATTGAGTTTCTGAAGGCAAGCGGCGTGTATGATGCCTTTGTTTCTGACTGTCCGCTTCGTTATACAAGCCCAAATGCACCAAATGTCCGTGATGTGTTAGGAACCCTTCTTCTGTCTGTTCTTGCTGGACATAGGCGGTACGCTCATATAACCACCATCCGCAGTGACCGTGTGAATCCGGAGTTGTTGGGTATGGATGTGGTAGCAAGCGAAGATTCAGTCAGGCGTGCTCTTTTACAGTTTGATGAAGCAGAGGCCGTTGCCTGGCTGGACAAGCATCTTGCCGGCAGTACCCATCTGGTGCTCTCTCTGGCTCCTTGGGTTCTCGACACTGATAATACTGTTAAGCCGCTCTACGGCCATCAGGAAGGTGCGGTTAAAAGTTACAACCCCAAGAAACCGGGACGTCCTTCACATTCCTATAACAGCTACTTCATGGGCAACACGCGCATGGCTCTTGGTGTCGAGGTTGAACCCGGCAATCGCCATACCGGCAAGCACGTTTCAGAAGGACTGTGGCATCTGCTTGATTCCATGCCGAAACATCTTTGGCCGGTCTTCATACGCGGTGATGTCGCCTTTGGTTCTGAACCTATCATGCATGAAGCAGAAGAACGTAATCTTCACTACCTGACCAAGCTCCGACTGACTACGAACGTGAAAAAGGTCATCAACCGCTTGATTGCCCGAGGAAAATGGGAAGACGCCGGCCAAGGGTTCAGAGGTGCAGAAGCCAGAATTCAACTCACCGGATGGACGAAAAGCCGCCGCATTATCGTACTCAAACGCTTGATCCAAGGTGAGGTACTGCTTTCTAACCAACAGCTTGAGCTGGCATTTATCGAAACAGTGGACGGCATCAGAAAGTATGAGTACCAGGTTCTTGTTACCTCTATGACAGATGAAATTCTTACCATAGCCCAACACTACCGCGATCGTGGTGACTGCGAGAACTGCTTTGACGAACTTAAGAACCAGTGGGGTTGGGGTGGTTTTACTACCCAGGATCTGCAGCGTTGCCGGATCATCAGTCGTGTGATTGCATTGATCTACAATTGGTGGTCACTCTGTACAAGGCTTCTGAATCCTGACAAACGCCATGAAGCCATCACATCAAGGCCACTCATGCTACAGTCGGTAGGCAGGAAGACGACGCATGCTGGACAGACCATCGTAACCGTCACAAGCAGTCACGCAAAAGCATCAGTCATACAGGCTGCAATGCGAGAACTGGCAAGGTTTTTCAAAGAACTGACCCTTGCTGCGGAGCAGTTGGGGGTGCCAGAAAGGGTTCGACTGATTGCCCAAAGGGCATTTAGAAGATTGATGGCGGCTTCACCGCCGTTACCGTCAATGAAAATGCTGCCAACTACGGGGTAGATATCAAACAGCTGCCGTTTTTAGGATAATGCTACCAATAAATGGATGAGTCAAGAACTCACGTATTAAATTGTTTTATGGAAATGATCTCGGTTTGCTGTTTCGCTGAAGGCGGGGTATCTGAGATTTCCCCGGCAGGATCGTGGCCTTTTTGCCTTTTGAAAAAGTGGATTACACTCAGTTTCCTTTTTCCAGATGATGCTACAGGATATTGACCGCCCGGTCCGCGAGTAGTGCCCGGGAACTCCGGGCCCTTGGCCATGAACTCCATGGCATCCGACTTGATTCCGGAGACCTTGCCTTTCTCTCGCGGGAGAGCCGCAGGATGTTCGATGAGCGGGGTTTCCGGCGGTCAGGATCGTGGCATCCAACGAACTTGGCGAATTTGTGATCGATTCGATCAGGAGCGAGGATGGCCGGGTGGATATCTATGGTGTCGGTACGAAGCTGGCAACCTGCTCCGGTGCCGGAGGCGGAGCACTGGGCGGAGTCTACAAACTGGTGTCCGTGAACGGTGTTCCGAAACTGAAACTGACCAGCGATATTGCCAAGGCCACGCTGCCGGGGGAAAAAAGGTTTTACGGGCAGTGGGACATGACGGCGGGTACATTCAGGACGTGATCTGCCTGAGTGAGGATGAGCCGGTCGGCGGTGATACGGTCTATGATCCTGTCATTCTCCTCCAGTACTCGCGCCCGGTTGAGCGTACCAACTGCCGCGCCGATCATGACGGCGGTTTCCTCTACCTTCAGCAGCCGTTCTCCTGTGATATGTTCTACTGTTGCCATGGTGTTCAGGGCGATTGCTTATAATATTCCATGATACCGAGTAGTTATTTTTGTGTATTAACACCAATATATTAAAGTCTGACTGACCCATACCGATACAGTACTGTGAATCCATTATGTTAGG
>JABBNX010000025.1 GCA_019352135.1 Pseudomonadota bacterium | reverse complement strand
CAACACCCAAAACCTATTACTCATTTGGTAAAACTAAGTCAGGTTCTCAGCGGTAAACCCGGAAACCAGCTCCTTAAAGGCGAAGATTTTCGGGTTTAGTTATTTGTGGTTCTTGTCTGCGGGTGCAAATCCTAAAGTGTTATTTCAACACCTTTGTGGAATGGCTTGCCATTGCAGGCACCTTTTTTTATTAATGGCGGGGTTGACGGGGCTCGAACCCGCGACTTCCAGCGTGACAGGCTGGCACTCTAACCAACTGAGCTACAACCCCTTAACGAGTAATCAGTTTAACTTGGTATTTATGCCACAAGATTCAGATGTATGTCAAGTATCTTGTGGCATAAATGCAAATAATTACGCACATTCAGAGTAGCCGCAGACATGGCAGACTGAACAGCCACCCTCGTGTTCGACGATACCGCCACACTCAGGGCAGGCTCCGCGTTCATGTTGGGCAGGCTCGCTGTCAATATCATAGCCACTGTCAATCAAATGATTCTGGATTGCTTTTGCTACCGCATCAGCACAGGAAAGAACCCGATTATCCCCAAAGCCTGACGGACAATGACAGGAGATTCCCAGAAGCTGCTTTACTACTTGTCGAGCCTGAACACCACTGCGCCAGGCGAGTGATACCATACGCCCGATTGCTTCACTCTGAGAGGCGGCACATCCGCCGGCTTTACCCATTGTGGTAAAAAGCTCAAACAAACCATTATTATCTTCGTTGATCGTGACATAAAGTGGGCCGCATCCGGTTTGCATTTGATGGGTACACCCTTTAAGCGCTTTGGGACGTTCCCGTTTGACAGCTTTCTTGTCATCTTCAACCGGTGTGGCGGCAATAGTTGTCTGCTCTTCTTTTTTCCCGGTTGAAAGTACCTGTTCGTCTCTGGAGCCATCCCGATAGATTGTGACACCCTTGCAGCCAGTTTCGTATGCAAGCATATAGACATTTTCAACATCCTCAATGCTAGCGGAATTTGAAAAATTCACAGTCTTTGAAACAGCATTGTCGGTGTAAAGCTGGAAGGCAGACTGCATCTGAATATGATATTCAGGGCTAATTTCGTGGGAGGTCACAAACACGTTGCGGATATCTTCCGGAATTTCTGCTATCTCCTGAACGGTACCATGCTCGGCTATCTTCTGCATGAGGGCTTCCGAATAGAAACCCCGCGCTTTTGCGATTTTCTCGAAAATCGGGTTAACCTCTACAAGGATGTTCTTATCCATAACGGTACGGATGTAGGAAACGGCAAAAAGCGGCTCCACACCGGAGGATGCATTGGCAATAATGGAAATGGTTCCAGTTGGAGCAATGGTAGTAACGGTTGCATTTCTTTGCGGGGGTGCCCCTTTTTTGTCAAAAATAGAGCCTTTGAAGTTGGGGAACGAACCACGGTTTTTGCCGAGTTCCTGAGATGCCAGGTGCCCTTCGTCATTAATGAATTTCATCACCTTCTTGCCAAGCTTTACCGCTTCGTCAGAGCAGTAAGGGATTCCCAGCAGAATCAGCATGTCGGCCCAGCCCATGACACCCAGCCCGATCTTGCGGTTGGCATGAGTCATGTCATGAATCTGCTGCAGTGGATAATTGTTAGCCTCGATTACGTTGTCGAGAAAGTGGACAGCGTGATGGATGGTTTCCCGCAGTTTTTTCCAGTCTACCGTACCGTCTTTGATGAAGCTGCCCAGATTGATAGAGCCAAGGTTGCAGGATTCATATGGCAGCAGAGGCTGCTCGCCACAGGGATTGGTAGATTCAATTTCACCAACCAGCGGTGTCGGATTATCGCGATTCAAACGGTCAAGAAAGACAATTCCCGGTTCGCCGTTTTCCCAGGCCTGTTTGACAATACGCTGGAATACCTTGCGGGCATTAAGACTGCCGCAGACCTTTTTGTCACGGGGATTAATGAGGTCATATTCCTCATCCCGTTCGACGGCCTGCATGAATTTTTCGGTAAGTCCGACTGAAATGTTGAAATTGTTGAGTTGTTTCTGGTCGGCCTTGCACATGATGAAATCCATCACGTTGGGATGATCGACCCGTAAAATAGCCATGTTTGCGCCGCGCCTGGTGCCACCCTGTTTTATGGTTTCGGTGGCAACATCAAATACGCGCATAAATGAGAGCGGTCCACTGGATATGCCGGTGGTTGTGCTGACGACGTCGTTGGCGGGTCTCAGACGGGAAAATGAAAAACCGGTACCGCCGCCCGATTTGTGAATCAGTGCGGTAAATTTAACAGCGTCAAAGATCTCTTCCATAGAGTCACCTACCGGCAGAACAAAGCAGGCCGAAAGTTGCCCGAGAGGACGACCGGCATTCATCAGGGTGGGTGAGTTGGGAAGAAATTCAAAGCTGGTCATCATGCGATAAAAAGTATCAGATAAACTTTTTACATCTGCTTTCTTGTCAAACTTTTTATCAGCAGCAGCAATCGTGTCAGCGACACGTCGAAACATGTCGGCTGGCATCTCAAGAACTTTGCCGGTTTCATCACGCCGCAGATAACGCTTTTCCAATACGGTTGCAGCATTTTTGGTCAGACCGGAGATAGTGTCCGGTGTGGAATTCTTTTTCATAATTAATCTCCTTGTCTTTCGCAAATGCTGGTAATTCTGAATAATTTTATGTAGTCTAGATTGAATTCAAAAAACACTATATTTAGTGGGGGGTGCTGAAATAAACCACAACATGTATGTACTGTCAACAATTATATTTTGTGCAAAGATAACATCTTGAAAGGGCTTGAAAAGATTAATAATAAAGGTTAACCGGCAGATATTCTAATGAAAAAACAACATTAAATTTACAGCTTGGATTAATCATGGTAATGGTTCAGTACTTGATTATGTGGAGATTCCGAGTGAAAACTCTTTTTACTGTCTGTATCTTTTTCTTGCTAACAACACTCTCAATGGCCGCCGAACAGGCTGCCGTAGTATATGACGGGGCGGTGCTGACCGAGGATGTCACCTGGAGAGGTCCGATACTCGTTCGCGGGTTCGTTGTGGTGGCTCCTCATGCGACATTGCGCATAGAGCCGGGAGCGGTTATACGCTTTGCAGGCACTGCCGCTCAGCAGCTTCCGACCCTGATCATTCAAGGGCGCCTCCATGCCGCAGGTACCTCTGACCGGCCGATTTTGCTGGTATCTAATCTGTCAAAACCGATGCGCGGATCCTGGGGAGGGATTGTTTTCCTCACGACAGAAAAAGGCAATTTACTTGAACATTGTCGTATTGAGAACGCTGAAATTGGCATCGATATCAGGTATTCCAAAGTCACACTAACGTCTGTTTCAATTATGCAGGCGCAGACCGCTTTGCTGTCGCATGACGGGATTGTGCAGATATCCGGCGGTACTATTTCGGATTCTGAAACCGGCATTGCGATCTATAGCAGCGAATTTGACGGCACGGACATGACAGTTGCATCCTGTCAACGTGGCTGCGTCTTCAATAAATCTGCTGCTGTGCTTGCGGCATCTAAAATTATTAATAACCAACGAACCGG
The DNA here is from genome assembly GCA_019352135.1 of Pseudomonadota bacterium. Lineage (GTDB taxonomy): Bacteria > Desulfobacterota > Desulfuromonadia > Geobacterales > Pseudopelobacteraceae > JACRCG01. Next base: position 25,772 of record JABBNX010000025.1, on the reverse strand, counting down.
GTTTGAAGCGGATGAGTGCCGGCTCAAGATTACCGGTGGAGAATTCTCCGGAAATGCCTTTGGAGCGCAAATCAAAGGCGGAGAAGGGCAGATATTTCTGTCCCGTTTTCTGAGAAACGGCCAGACAGCCCTGCATCTTCAAGGTTCACGCATCAAAATCGAGCGCAGCCTGTTTGCAGATAATCTTCAAGATGCGCTACGCACTGAAGATGGCCAGGCCCTTTTTTTGTATAATGCCTTTGCCTCAAATGGTGGCTATAATTTGTACAATGCCGGGCGCGAGGTTGTCAGTGCCCGACAAAATTGGTGGGGGGAAACTGACCCGTCGCTGATCAGGCAAAAGATTTATAGCGTACTTCAAGATAAAAATGCCGGTGCTGTCCAAGTTTTTCCGTGGTTAAACGAAAAGCCGCAGTTGATGCAATAATAAAGGAATTTCCAGTGTATCTAGATAACGCCGCCACTTCTTACCCTAAACCAGAGATTGTTTATGAAGCCGTTCTTCATGCAATGCGTGACGTAGGCGCTTCTCCCGGCCGAGGCGGGTATCGCCTCTCTCTGGAGGCTGGGCGCATTGTTTTTCAGGCACGTGAAACAGTTGCCCGATTCTTTTCGATTTCTGATTCATCCCGGATCATATTTACACATAATGCTACCGGTGCGCTCAATTTGGCGTTGCAGGGCACTCTGGCCGCTGGCGACCATGTTATTACTACCTCCATGGAACATAATTCTCTGTTACGGCCGCTCTATGCGCTTCGAAACAAGGGGGTAGAACTGTCTATTGTCACGGCCGGTCCAGATGGAGTGGTCTCCGTTGAAGATATTCAGCAAGCCTTACGGGCAAATACACGAATGATCGCAGTCAGCCATGTTTCCAATGTCTGCGGTGCTATTAAGCCGATAAAGGAGTTGGCGGAACTCTGCCACAAAGCCGGTGCGCTTTTTTTGCTTGACGCGGCCCAGTCGGCCGGGTATCTGCCGATAGATGTTGATAACCTTGCCATCGATCTATTGGCGGTTCCCGGCCACAAGGGGTTGCTGGGGCCGGGTGGTACTGGGCTCCTGTATGTGGCGAACCACGTACGGCTCAAGCCAATTATTCAAGGGGGAACCGGCACTCATTCAACTGCTGAGGAGCAGCCGCTCGTCATGCCGGACGGTTTTGAGGCCGGCACCCACAATCTCCCCGGCATTGCCGGATTGCACGCCGGAATGGAGTTTCTACTTGAACGGGGTCTTGCAACAGTCTATCAGCATGAAAATGTCCTGCTCAATCAGGCGGAACAGGCGCTGAGAGATGTTCCAGGGGTGACGATCTACGGCCCGGTCGATCCGTCCGACCGTTGCTCTGTACTCTCTTTCACCGCTTCCGGTGTTGATTCGGCGCTGCTGGCTACAGAGCTTGATCATGGTTTTGATATTGCCGTGCGGGCCGGGCTGCATTGTGCCCCCCTGACTCACCGCACACTGGGGACGTTTCCTGGCGGCACGGTGCGCGTGAGCCCCGGCTGGTCCACGACACGTGAAGAGATTGCTTTCTTTTCTGATGCCGTTGTACAATGCATCGCTAAAATAAGAAAATCGGCATGAAACAGTTTGATCGTTAATATTGCTCCGGCGTTTTGCCATTATCTACTATATACAGAAGGGGACTCATGAAGAACTTCATCCTTGATACGAACGTATTGCTGCACGATCCTCAGTCGTTGTTCAGATTTCAGGATAACAACATTATTATCCCGATTACGGTTATTGAAGAGATTGATCGCTTCAAAAAAGATATGAACGAAACGGGCCGTAATGCCCGGATGGTTTCACGAATTCTGGATTCAATGCGGGAGAAGGGGTCTCTTGCGGGTGGCGTTACCATGCCCGGTGGCGGAACGCTGCGGATCGAGATGTTTGCTGAAAAGTATTTCAAGAATCTGCCGGTTGACCTGCGGGTGGATAATGGCGATAACCGGATAATTGCTGTCGCTCAAGATGTTCGTGATCGTTTTCCTGATACTGAAACAATTTTTGTAACCAAAGACTCTAACTTGCGAATCAAGGCTGACGCTATCGGATTGATAGCGGAAGACTATGAATCCGACAAAGTCGATATTCAGGATCTCTATTCCGGTACCCGATCGATTGAGGTGTCACCCGAGGCAGTAGATCGATTTTATGGACAGGGGTGGCTTGAGACACCGGCCGATCTTGCTCCCAATGAGTTTATTACAATTGTTGACAGTGAAAACCCGAATCATTCTGCCATCTGTCGTAACGATCCTGACAACTCCCGGATTGTCCCCGTTCACAAGGTGCCAAAGGAGGGGATCTGGAGTCTTTTCCCGCGTAACCGGGAGCAGTCCTTCGCCCTTGACGTGCTGATGGATGACAGTATCAAACTGGTGACGCTGGTGGGTAAGGCAGGAACCGGAAAAACGCTGCTTGCGATTGCTGCCGGTCTTCATAAAACCGCCGAAGAAAATATCTACAATCGTTTACTGGTTTCGCGCCCGGTTTTCCCAATGGGAAAAGATCTGGGTTTCCTGCCGGGTGACATAGAAGAAAAATTAACCCCCTGGATGCAGCCGATCTTTGATAATGTCGAATTGCTGATTTCCGGGCATGAATCTGAAAAACGGCACAGCAAAGGGTATAAGGAGCTGATGGCGATGGGGCTTCTCGATATTGAACCTCTGACCTATATCCGTGGCCGTTCGATCCCGAACCAGTATTTGATCGTTGATGAAGCTCAAAACCTGACGCCCCACGAAATAAAGACAATTGTTACCAGGGTCGGCGAAGGGACCAAGATTGTTCTGACCGGTGACCCGTACCAGATTGATAACCCATATGTTGATTCTTCCAGCAACGGCCTGACCTATCTTGTTGAAAAATTCAAGGGAGAACGGATTGCCGCACATGTGACATTAACCAGAGGCGAACGCTCTGAACTGGCCGAGTTGGCAGCAAATTTATTGTGATAGGTTTCACATACACAAGGCGTATCTAAATGCTTCTTCTTGCCATTGAAACATCTTGTGATGAAACGGCCGCCGCGGTTGTGCGAGACGGCCGTGAAATCATATCCTCCGTTATTTCCTCTCAGATTGCTATCCACGCTGCGTACGGCGGCGTTGTGCCGGAAATCGCCTCCCGAAAGCATCTGGAGTCGATTTCGCCGGTTATCAGCCAGGCGCTTCAAGATGCCGGTGTCGGCATGGAAGACCTTGAAGGGGTCGCCGTTACCCGTGGGCCCGGTTTGTCCGGTGCGCTTCTGGTCGGTTTTTCGGCAGCCAAGGCCATTGCCGTTGCGTTAAAAATTCCTTTTGTTGGTGTGCATCACATAGAGGGACATCTGTTTGCAACCTTTCTGGAACAACCGGTGGCTTTTCCTTTTCTGGCTCTGGTTGTATCCGGTGGTCATACGCATCTGTACCATGTGGAAGGTTTCGGTATATACACGACTCTTGGCAGAACTATCGATGATGCTGCCGGTGAGGCCTATGACAAATGCGCCAAAATCATGGGAATGCCGTATCCCGGTGGGGTACTGATTGACCGGATGGCCCAGAGCGGCAATCCTGAGGCGATACGTTTGCCGAGGCCGCTGCTTCGTGATGGCACCCTCAACTTCAGCTTCAGTGGTCTGAAGACGGCGGTGCTGCAGCAGACAATGAAAAATCCTGTATCAATTCCCGGCCAGGCTGCAGACGACCTGTGTGCCTCTTTTCAGGAGGCGGTCTGTCATGTCCTTGCGGCAAAAACCGAGGCTGCCATCCGGCAGACCGGTGCAGCTCGTCTCGTGGTCGCGGGAGGGGTTGCCTGTAACAGCGGATTGCGCCTTCGTATGGCTGATCTTTGCAAAAAACTCGGAGTTGAGCTTTCGATACCCCATCCTTCCTTGTGCGGCGATAATGCTGCCATGCTGGCGGTTCCCGGAGACTATTATCTCTCCCATGGTCATGTCTCGCCCTTGTCCCTTGATGTCACCGCTACCTGGGATATGGACATTATAAAGGAATCAATTACATGAGTGCTACTCGCCGGCCTCTGAAATCACTCGGGCAAAATTTTCTTGTGGATGGAAATATCATCGATAGAATCATTCAGGCGGCCCACATTCAGCCAGGCCAGTCCGTATTAGAAATCGGCCCGGGACGGGGCGCTCTGACAACGCATCTCACCGAGCGGGCCGGGCGACTGATGTTGATTGAATTCGATCATGCACTGGCGTCCTGGCATCAGGATCAGTTTAAAGATAATCAGCGAGTTACGGTCATCGACGGCGATGTGCTGAAAGTGGATCTTGACGCACTCCTCCCCGAAACGCCCCAGAAGTGGAATGTGGTTGCCAATCTTCCGTATAATATCTCGACCGAAGTTCTGTTTCGGTTATATGGTGTTCATGGCAGACTGGCGCGTATGACTCTCATGCTGCAGAAGGAGGTCGGTGACCGGCTGGCTGCGCCGCCTGACTGCTCCGCGTACGGCGTAACCACAGTGCTTCTCGGGCTTTGGTTCGACATTAGCAGGGCATTTGTGGTACATCCCGGCAGTTTCCATCCAAGCCCCAAAGTTGATTCGGCAGTGCTGAATTTCATCCCTCGCTCAGAGGCGCGGGCTGAAGTTGGTGATGAAGAGGTGTTCAGGAGCGTTGTGAAAAGCGCTTTTTCGATGCGCCGCAAAACGCTGATAAACTGCCTCAAATCGGCGGAATTCGCCAAACAGGTGGATTGTGTGGCGGTGCTGGAAACGTGCGCAATTGACGGTCGCAGGAGGGGTGAAACACTTTCTCTGGAAGAGTTTGCCGCGCTGTCGCGCCACGTAACAGAGATGTTACGGGCGACATCCGTGGGTAACTGATACAAAATGACGAATCTGATCGGATACAGTACTGTTCTGCTTCTTCTTGCCTGCCTGGGACTTTTGTACCTGTTGCTTATGAGAGTCAGGGGCGGGGCCGCGGAAAATGCCGATGTGCAGAAGAAGATAGACGGCATTGAAAAAAATCTGGAGCGTCATGAGCGCATTCTGCGGGAGGAGCTTGCGCGAAGTCGTGAGGAAACCCATGCAGGTTCGCGCCACATGCGAGAGGAGACGGCTGGTAGTATAACCGTGCTGGGTGATTCTTTGTCGAGGCGGATGAGTGACATTGCCGGTCTGCAGAAAAACCAGCTGCAACTGTTTGCCGCCCAATTGAAGGAACTTACATTGAGCAACGAAGGGCGGCTTGATAAATTGCGTGAGGGTGTCGATGCCCGGCTAAAAATGATTCAGGAAGATAATGCCCGTAAACTGGAACAGATGCGGGCTACCGTTGATGAAAAGCTGCACGATACCCTTGAAAAACGTCTCGGTGAATCATTTAAACTGGTCAGTGAACGCCTCGAACTCGTGCAGCGCGGTCTGGGTGAAATGCAATCGCTTGCGAGCGGTGTCGGCGATCTGAAAAAGGTGCTGACAAACGTCAAAACGCGCGGTACGTTCGGAGAAATTCAGTTGGGAAGCTTATTAGAGCAGATTCTCGCTCCCGGACAGTATGAATCAAACGTGGAAACCAGGCAGGGGAGCGGTCAGCGGGTTGAATTTGCCCTGAAACTGCCGGGACGAGATGGCACTCAGGAAGGAATGGTCTGGCTCCCTCTGGATGCAAAATTCCCCCAGGAGGATTACCTGCGGCTGGTGGAGGCACAGGAAGCTGCCGATGCTGCCGCTGCCGCCGACGCGAAAAAACAACTTGATCGCTCGGTACGGGAAATGGCGAGAATGATCCGGGACAAATATCTGGACCCGCCCCATACAACCGATTTCGGGGTCATGTTTTTGCCGACTGAAGGGTTATATGCCGAAGTTTTGCGCTTGCCGGGGCTTTTTGAAGCCCTGCAATGCGATTACAAGGTGATGGTGGCCGGCCCGACAACGCTGGCAGCGCTGCTGAACAGTCTGCAGATGGGGTTCAGGACGCTTGCTATTGAAAAACGTTCCGCCGAAGTCTGGAATCTTCTGGGGGCGGTGCGTACTGACTTTTCAAAATTCGGGGCAATTCTGGAAAAAACACGTAAAAAACTGGTGGAGGCGGGAAACCATATTGACCAGGCGGCTACCCGAACCAGAGTCATTGAACGGAAACTGCGCGATGTACAGGACATCCCGCACCAAGGTTTAGACGCTCTTCCCGTTGATGTTTTCGACTGCGAAGAAATGTCTGAAAATTCAGATGAGAACCAAATGTTAGGAATTCTGCCATGATACTGGAAATAAACCCCGAATATCCTCAGCCGCACCAGATTTTGCGAGTTGTCGAAAGTCTCAAGGATGGCCGGGTAATAGCCTATCCGACTGATACAACCTATGGCATCGGTTGCTCGATATTCTGTAAAAAAAGTATCGAACGAATTTACCAGATGAAGCAGCGTGACCGTCGCAAACCGTTCTCGGTCATCTGCTCATCGTTGTCAGAAATCTCCCAGTATGCCAAGGTCAGCAACTCTGCCTTTAAGATTATAAAACGGTATCTGCCCGGACCGTACACCTTTGTTTTCGAAGCGACACGCGAAGTTCCAGATCTGCTTCTGACCCGCCAGAAAACGGTTGGTATCCGTATTCCTGATAACCGGATATGTTGCGATCTCGTGACCGCCCTGGGAAATCCGATTATAACGACCAGCGCCAACCTATCCGGTGAAGAGCCGGAAGGCGACCCTCGCGTTATTGCCGATACCTTTGGAAAGCAGCTGGATTATGTCATCGATGGCGGTATTCTAACAACCGATGTCAGCTCTGTTATCAGCCTGATCAGCGAAGTTCCGGAGATTTTGCGGGTCGGGTTGGGTGATGTCTCTTGGTGCAGCCTCTAATGGAGGTAGGCCGTGCGTAGACGTTCTGTAAGAAATGGTATGCGCCTGGTCATGGCGGCTCTGATTTTGATCGTCCTGGCCAGTTTTTATCACGTGCAACTATCCGATTTGCTCTCGTTGTCTTCTACTGCGGAGAGTCGACTCTATAGTCTCGGTATGTTCTGGGCGGCAGCAATCGGTGGATATGGTGTTGTCGTGATGGCCTTTGGTCTTGTGCTTTCACCGCTAAAAAACGATACCAAGATTCGCCTCCTGCCGATAGTTCTTGGCGTTTTTGCCATGATAATCCTCTTCTTTTATCTGTTCTCTTCTTCAATTGAGGCTCCGACCAGAGATGAACAAAGGCGGGTTCGCCCGGGAGAAACAATTACCATTTGAGATGTTTCTGGTATATGAGCTATTGAGAGGCGCAGCATGCAGAATCAAAAAATTCCTGATATATTACAGACTGATTCTCCCGATGAGTGGCGAGGCTTGAAAGGGCGTTTGTTTTCAATTCTTCGGACCGTCTATTCAATCTCGATTAATTTTACCATCCACCAAGGCTTCTTGCGTGCCGCAGCACTCACCTATACCACGGTGCTATCGCTTGTCCCATTCCTGGCCATAGCTTTTTCAGTACTCAAAGGTCTTGGGGCGCAGAATGCGCTGGAGCCCTTTCTGCAAAAGATCGCAGGTGATTCAGAAGAAACAATCTCCCGAATTGTTGACTATGTAAATAACACCAATGTGAAGTCAATGGGTGCCATTGGTCTTCTGATGCTGGTTCTGACCGTCATCTCCCTGATGGGGAATATTGAGGAGGCATTCAACGCAGTTTGGGGAGTGCGTGAGACCCGTTCGGTCCAGAGACGTTTCAGTGATTACTTGAGTGTCATTATCGTAGGACCTATTCTGCTGCTCGCAGCGACGAGCATGACCTCCTCTTTGCAGAGCCAATGGATGCTGCAATGGATAATTCAGAATACCTATTTTGGCGATGCAATTCTGCTGCTGTTCCGCTTTTTGCCGTATCTCAGTGTCTGGATTGCCATGGTTTTTCTGTACATATTTATACCGAACACCCGGATTCGTTTTAAATCTGCCGTAACGGGAGGGGTTATAGCCGGCACTGCCTGGGAGCTTGCGCAGTGGGGTTACTTTCACTTTCAGGTCGGGGTCGCCAAATATAATGCTATCTATGGAACTCTGGCGGCAGTTCCTGTTTTTCTGGTCTGGATTTATACGAGTTGGCTTATTGTGCTGTTCGGTCTTGAGATCGTGTTTGCCCATCAACACCACGGACACAGCCTGCCTGGAAGTAGCGCTGCCCGTTTGACTGCGACGGAGCGCGAAGAACTGGCAGTGGCGGTGCTGCTGCAGGCGAGCCTTCATTTTCAAAAAGGCGGCATCCCGCCGTCTGCCCAGTACCTGGCTGATGAGCTGAATGTGCCATTGCTGTCGCTTGAGACTGTTTTCAATGAGTTGGAACAGTTGGGATATCTGGTTGCAACAGCAGGAAGCGGGTCCGGTTGGCTGCCTGCCCGTGACCCATCTGAAGTCCAGGTAAGTGAGGTTATCGGGGCGTTACGTGGCAAAGCGGCACTGCAGGTTACGACACCGGTACTGCAGCTTGCCGAAGATGTTATACGCCAGGGATGGGATGGCAGCCGGACTTCCCTGGAAGGGGTAACTGTGCGAGAGCTATTGATGAAGGTTACAAAATAACCCTGAAACCTGGGCCGATAATAGTTACAGTTCCGCCGTGTGAGGGACTTCTATGTGCGTCAGTTTATTCTGAGATAACGGGGATGTACTAAATGGATGCAAATTTTCTGGCCGCCATGTCGGGAGAATCGCTGGATGCACTTTACCGCCAATGGCAGCGTTCAGCCGTTTTGGTACCGGAGGAATGGCGGCATTTTTTCTCAGGTTTTGAACTTGGGTTGGATAATGTGCACGTTAGTGATGGCGGTGTTAGCGAACAGGAAGCGCTGAAACTGTCGGGAGTCCAGTCTCTTATTTATCGGTATCGTTCTCTTGGCCATCTCCTGGCATGCACTGATCCACTCTCTCCGTGTCAACTTTTCCACCCCCTGCTTGAACTCTCCTGTTTTGGTCTTGATGAAAGCGATCTCGACACTATCTTTGCCTGCCGTCGATTTCTGAAACCGCGTGCTTCGTTACGTGAAGTTCTGGAAACTATGCGTGAGACATATTGCCGGGAAACAGGTATTGAATTCATGCATATCCAGGAACCGGATGAGCGGCAGTGGCTGATTGACCGCATGGAGCCCTGTCGAAATCATCCTGACTTTTCGATTGATGAAAAGTTACATATTCTGGAAAAACTCAATCAGGCGGCTTTATTCGAGCAGTTTCTGCATCGCAGATTTATTGGACAAAAGCGTTTTTCGCTTGAAGGTGGCGAAATTCTGATTCCGGTTCTGGACCGGATCGTTCGCAATTGTCCAGAGGCCGGAATAAGTGATGTCGTGATGGGAATGTCCCATCGTGGAAGACTGAATGTGTTGACGCATATTTTGCGTAAGCCGTATGAAACTCTTTTTGCAGAGTTTAAGGAGAGCGTTTCACCTGGTTTTATTGGAGATGGCGATGTGAAATACCACAAGGGCTATTCGTGCGATATTGACCTTGACGGACACCAGCTGCACGTAACTATTGCCGCAAACCCCAGCCACCTTGAAGCAGTAAATGCTGTGGTTGAGGGTAAATGTCGCGCCAGACAGGACCGTTATGGCGTTGATGGCACCGGTCGGGTGCTTCCGGTTCTGATTCATGGCGATGCGGCTTTCTCAGGGCAGGGAAGTGTCATGGAAGTTCTTAATATGTCGCAGCTGGACGGCTATGGGACCGGTGGGACGATCCATATCGTGCTTAACAATCAGATCGGCTTTACAACGATTCCAAAGGACTCCCGTTCTACCTGCTATGCCACTGATGTTGCCAAGATGCTCTCCTGCCCGATTTTTCATGTTCAGGGCGAAGCTCCGGAATCAGCACTGCATGCTGTTGATCTTGCCTTGGCATACCGCCGGACATTTCATCGCGATGTTGTCGTTGAGCTGATCTGCTACCGTCGTCACGGCCATAACGAAGGTGATGAGCCGGCATTCACCCAGCCGATAATGTATCAGAAGATAGCGGCCCGCCCCTCGATAAATCGCATCTATTCTGCTGCATTGGCAGAAGAGGGCGGAGTTTCTTTGGATACATTGGAGATGATTGAACGGCGTGTCAGCGACGCATTGGAGTCTTCTCTCAAAAAATCTCCTGATGATCGGTCGGTTGGGTTTTCTGATATGTGGAGTACCATCAGCACCAATTACAGTGCCGAACCTGTCGTTACAGCTGTATCAGTTGAAAAACTTGTGACCACTGCCAGGCGGCTCGCCGTCCTTCCGTCCGGTTTTACACCACATGTGAAAATTGGCGCCCTGATTCAAAAACGGTTTGAAGCGGTACTTACGGGGGAGGGGATTGACTGGGGGAATGCCGAAACCCTTGCGTATGCAACGTTGCTTGATCAGGGATATTCCGTTCGACTCTCTGGCCAGGATTCACAGCGCGGAACCTTTAATCATCGTCATTGTGTCGTGATTGACAGTCATGATGAACGCAGTTATACACCTCTTGAAACAGTTGCCCGTGATGGAGCTGGTTTTCAGGCCTGGAACAGTCTGCTCTCCGAGTTTGGTGTGCTTGCTTTTGAATACGGGTATTCATTGGAAACTCCGCAGTCCCTCACTCTTTGGGAAGCACAGTTTGGAGATTTTGCCAATGGCGCCCAAGTTGTTATTGATCAATTTGTAGCCAGTGGTGAAACAAAATGGAATCGTGCCAGCGGTCTGGTAATGCTGCTCCCTCACGGGTATGAGGGGCAGGGCGCGGAACATTCCAGCGCCCGTATTGAGCGTTATCTGCAGCTTTGCGCTTCAGAAAATATGATCGTGACCTGTCCGTCGACGCCGGCACAGATGTTTCACCTGCTCAGACGCCAGATGCTGCAAGCTTTTAGAAAGCCATTGGTAGTGTTTACCCCCAAAAGTCTGTTGCGCCATCCGACCTGCATCTCTACCGTTGCTGAATGCTGCTCGGGCACTTTTCAAGCCTGCATTGTTGGCTCCGGTGATGTTTCTGTTGCCCGGCAGATTCTGTTCTGCAGCGGAAAAATTTATTACGAGTTGGAAGAAGAACGTGTCCGACTGGCACGAACTACTACTGTCATTGTCCGGATTGAGCAGTTATACCCGCTGGACTTCAATGCCGTAAAAAATGTCGTTGATCTGTGCGGGGATGACTGTACATTGTATTGGGTTCAGGAAGAACCTGAAAATATGGGAGCCTGGCAGTATATTGAGCGGCTTTTTAAAAAACTATCAGCTTCAGTTGGGTATAGAGGTCGGCCGGCAGATTCCTGCCCGGCCGTGGGGTCTCACCATATTCATGCAGAACAGCAGGCGAAAATCCTGGCGGCCGTATTTCAAGAATAAGACGCGGACGTGCTATTTTACTGATCCTGTGTCCCAATTGCTGTTGACAATTGAGGGTGGCCCGTGTACATAAACAGCCACATTAATTTAAAGGGCATCTATGCTTAACTTGCTTTTTATATCAGACAGTCCAAAGGCTGAATATATCAAACGTACGCTTCAGCCTGTTCTTAAGGTTGTGATCGATGTCGTAACTGACTTCGATAACGGCTTGAAGGATGTGTTTGAAAAGCGTCCAGGCACCGTCTGTATCCAGGATCGGATTGGTGGCGTTACCGGTGAAAGCGTTGCCCGCCATATCCAGATGTTGCTTGGAAACAGTGCGCCGACGTTTATTCTTCTCCATTCGGGAAATGGTCCGGCCAGGGCGGTCAAGGGGCTGTATGAACATCTCATTGATATGAGTCAGCCGGATGGCAAACTTGTAGAAGATTTGAAAGATACTCTCAAATTGTTGCTTGGTGAAAAGTGGGAAAAAATTTATATACCACCGAAAGCGGTACAAAGTTCAGTCCGATTGCCGGTATCCGTTCCTGTTGAGTCTCGTGCAGATGCAGACAAACTCGTGGATGATTTTTTATCCGATCTTGAAAAATCTGATTTTCCTGTTATCGATGAACAAACTCCATTTGCATCACCTCCTGACAATGCCGCCGGGGAATTGTCAAGAGTTCCGCAGCCAGAATCTCACGTAACTCCTGAAAACGTTTCCAGAAGCGTCGAGTTCGATAGGGCACAGTCCATCAACGACTCTCTGGCGGAAATTCTTCTCCTTGAAGGTGCCAATAACCGCCGGGATGAAGGCATTGCCGCAGCACATTCTCCTGATACGGATAAACCGGAAGCGGATTTAAAAGATTTTTCAAAACCCAAAACGGTCTCTGTAAAGCCGCTTGCACATGTTTTTGCCGAATCATCTGTATCTGAAGAAAATACTGTCCGTAGAAATCAGTCGGCAAAAGCTTCTGCGCCCCTATCTGAAAACAAAGGTACACAAACTGCTTTGCCGCCGGTCACGCCACCACCTGTTGCTGAATTTCAAATCAGTAAGAATGCTCCTCAGCATGAAGACCATCTTCCCGAAGATTTGCTTCTGGCTTTTGAAGAGAACTACCGGTCAGAGTCCCTGTTTGTCAGGCGCAGAGTCGTTATTGCCCTGATATGTGTCATCTTCGCCGGTGGTGGATGGTATCTTGGTATTCAAAAATCTCAACTCGTGAGCTCGCTGAAACAGCGATTTATGTCTCCATTGTCAGGAGCACAACGACCACAGGTAATGCCGCCGGCAGCGGCACCAGTTATAAAAACGGCTCCTCCTCCCGTTTTGCGGCAGGAAATTCCCTTACCACTTCCCGCATTTATTCCGAAAGAGGGACAAGACAGTACTTACGCACTAAAACACCCAGGTTGGCAACGCTACGTCGGCAAACTGCATGAATTCAGGATATTCAGTGCTTCCGGTCATATACAAGCGGTACAGGTGCTGGCAGTGAAGGATGCGCCTGTTTCAGAAACTTTGTTAAAATCGATCTTGATCGACCTTGTTGGTAGTGCGGAGTACCGGATAACCTCTCGAAGCTCGAAGGCTGGTGTCCGGATTGAAAACGGCAAGGTCCAGAATAAAGGTGACGTTAAGATTTATCGGCAAAATGGGGCTATTAAAGCTTTTGTTGTATCAGTAAACTAAGTTGACTTATATTTTGGTGTACGTTATAACCCGCCAATATTTAATCGTATCTTAATAATAGTGTACCTGTGCGGAGACAAAATGCCTCACTTTTTAAAGATCCGCTTACCCTTAGTCGTCTGTATCGGCATGCTGATCCATGTGACTGGCGCATATGCGATCATTGATCCGCGTTTTGATCTTGATCCACAGACACTGTCGGGCTTGAAGGGTGTTGCAAAACCCCACCATGCTGGAGGAAAGCGCTCGATCCATACCCACGCAAAGCAAACATCCACGTTTGCCAAAGGGGGTTTCTACACGGTAAAAGCCGGCGATAACCTTTTCAAAATTCTCATGCGTGATTATGGGTTGAGCAATGATGACGCCGAGTCATTTATTGAAGAAATAAAACGTGAAAACAACATTTACGATATCAAGCGACTTAAAATCGGTCAAAAAATCAGTGTCCCTCCGCTTCATAGGCGTTCTGATGGCTCACTCATACTGTCTCATGACGTACGGAGTGGCAATATACAGAAATCCGGCTCAAATACCGTTCCCGCACAATCATTCAAACTTGAATCTTCAATCCCCGAACTATCTGAACAGGAAGCTGTTGCCAGGGTACATGATGTGTGGAATAAGATAATTCCGGCGCAAAAAGAGTTACAAAAACCGCTGGCGCTTCAGACACAAACCTTTTCGTTAACTCTGGACCCGGAACGCTATCCTACGTTCGCCAGGATGGATGGCGGGCGCATCGTGCTGGATCAGAACGGCAGTATCCCGCCGCTCGTAAAGTCATTAATAGAAGATAAAGATACCTCTGTGCGAATTGTGACTGAAGCGCCATCCGGAACGAAACGCTTTATGGCTTCCATGCTTGGAGCAGCGGGATTTTACTCTGTTGAGGAAAATTTCAGCATGGAATTTGGGGTTGATCCGAAGCTTACGGTTCAAGCTGATTTCAAAGTAGAAAAAACGGCAGATAGTCTTATCAAGCAGGAGATCGCTCTCGTTAACAGCGGGCGCACGTCGCTTCCTTCCTCTATTGGCGTGTTCCTCCAAAAAGAGGGCTTTTCGCTCTATGAACCGTTTGCTACCCTTAAACCCTTTGCGCAGCGCGACTCGCGCGCAATTCACTACATTTCGGCAAAAAAACAGCCAGAGATGATTGACTCAATTTTATCCGCCTTTTCAGTATCTTCAGTGCTGGGGCGCCGTATTGATGTCTTTGCCGCAGATAATAACGGCATCTGCCTGTCGGTCAAAGCCGAACGATATTTCGAACGGGGTGGTCAACGGTATGTCGTCACCATATTTGATGGTGATCCGATAAATTATACCCTCTTCAGAATTCTTGAAACCAAGGGCTACCATGTTGTCATTATTGAACCTCAGGATAATTTCCGTAAGATGTCGGAAAAAATAATCTCTCGAATGAAGATAAAAGGAGTTTTTGCCCAACAGACGTTACTACAGGATAAAGCGGCGGGATATTCGCTGCAAATGTCAGGTTTCAAGCTGGATGATCCTCTGCTTCCCGGCGGTGGTATGTTTTTGACAGATCGCCCCATGGATCGCATCGTAAAGGATCTTTTTATCGAAAATGGATTTACAATCGATAGCCAGTGAAACCGGTTTACTTTATCAATTAATCTGTTATAACGCTCGTACCTTGTAATCTAAGGACGAGCTTTTTTCTGCTCCGGGAGCACACGGGATATGAATGTGAAAAAAGTTGGAGAACTCCTTGTAGACCAAAAACTGATTACGCAGGAACATCTGCTTGAGGCCCTTGATCTTCAGAAGCTGTTTCCGGATCAGCCGGTTGGCCAGTTGCTTTGCAAGCTCGGCTTTATAAAAGAAAGTGATCTCGGAATTGTACTGGACCAGAAGAACAAACGCCGTAAGCTGTCCGACATACTGCTGACGAGTGGCCTCATAGACCAGCAGAAGCTTTCCCATGCCCGTGAAGTCGGCAAGCAGAACAATATATCCCTTGAGAAAGCGCTGTTGAAGTTGAACTATGTTGACGAAGAAGGCCTTTCAAAAGCTGTCGCCAGTCAGTATGATATGCCGTATGTCCAGATCAACGTGACTGACCTTGATCGTTCCCTCTCCCAATATATAAGTGCCGTTTATGCCCAGAAACAGCGCATTGCCCCCATTTCCAAAATAGGCAATACGCTTACGCTGGCCATGGCTCAGCCACTCAAATCACATGATCTGCGTGAACTGGAAGACAGTATCCGACTCAAAATCATTTCTGCAATCGCTACGGAGACGAGCATCTCCACGTCTCTCAAGCGGTTATACAATATTGACGCAGTAAGCACTGTTGCCGCTCAAGACGAGGTAAACCTTGACTTGGTACCAGACAGTATTGTTGACCTGCTGAGTAAAAGCTCGGCTGCTGATGAACCGGATGTTGAAGAAGAAACCAAGAAAGTTACTGAAAAAGACAGTGTTATTGTCAAGCTGGTCAATAAGATCATTTATGATGCTTACATGAATAAAGCCTCTGATATCCATATAGAACCATACCCGGGTAAAAAAGATGTCATAGTCCGTATCAGGGTTGACGGCCAGTGTTCAATTTATCAAAAGATTCCCTATAAATATAAATTTGCACTTCCTTCACGCATCAAGATAATGGGCGATCTGGATATTGCAGAACGAAGAAGACCGCAGGACGGAAAAATAGAGTTTAAAAAATTCGGGCCTCTTGATGTCGAACTGCGTGTCGCAACCATGCCCACGGTTGGCGGACTTGAGGATGTTGTTATCCGCGTTCTGACAAACGGTGATCCAATCGGTTTTGACGACCTTGGCCTGACAGAACGAAATATGAACATTTTTAAAGAATCACTGTCGCGCCCTCATGGATTGGTACTGGTTGTCGGGCCGACCGGTTCAGGTAAGACAACCACTCTTCATTCCGGACTGGCACTGATCAATCAGACAAATCGCAAAATCTGGACGGCAGAGGACCCGGTAGAAATAACTCAAGCCGGCCTTCGGCAGGTTCAGGTTAATCCTCGTATCGGTTTTACTTTTGCCGCAGCACTACGCTCGTTTCTCCGCCTCGATCCAGATATTATTATGATTGGAGAAATGCGCGATGAGGAAACCGCCAGTATGGCCATTGAAGCGTCATTGACCGGGCATCTGGTCTTTTCAACTCTGCATACGAATTCAGCGCCGGAAACGGTTACGCGTCTCCTCGATATGGGTCTTGATCCGTACAGCTTTTCTGATTCCCTGGTCTGTGTTCTGGCGCAAAGACTTGCACGACGGCTTTGCAATGATTGCAAGGAAAGCTTCCATCCGTCCGAAGCTGAATTTGAAGATTTAATTGATGAATACGGCAGAAATGAATTTGCCACCACTGGGTTGGGTATTGCGGATGTTGTCATGTTTCATGCTGTTGGGTGTGATAAATGTGGCCATACGGGGTATCGCGGCCGCCTTGGTATTCACGAAGTCCTTGAATGTACTGATGTTATTAGAGGTCTTATCAAGCGGCGCGCTGATACGGATAAGGTTCGGGAACAAGCAGTTTGTGATGGCATGACCACGCTTAAACAGGATGGCATTTTTAAGGCACTCCATGGCTTTACAGATATTCATGAAGTACGCAGAGTCTGCATAAAATAACAGTTTAAAAGTAAAAATATGCTTGCATTTCCCGTGTCAGCATGGTAGGTATAACAACAATTTATGTTCACTCAGTACGTGAGCTCGCAAGGCTCACTTTTTTTTGTCCAAACGGGATTGGTATGGCTGCTCAAAAAGAAGATACATGTACAGTTGTCAGCAGTATTGCCCAGCCGATACTGGAATCAATGGGGCTCGAGCTTGTTGATATCGAGTTTGGAAGAGTCGGCCCTGATGCTGTGCTGCGTCTCTTTATTGATAAAGAAGGCGGCGTGATGCTAGATGACTGTGCTCAATTCAGTCGGGAGCTGTCGCTAATCCTTGATGTTGAGGATGTCATAGCAGTTAATTATACCTTGGAAGTATCTTCCCCAGGGCTTGACCGACCGCTTAAAAAACAATCTGATTACGACCGTTTTGTCGGTCGTCTTATTAAAGTCCGCACCTATCAACCATTTCTTGATGATAGTGGCAACAAGCGTAAAACATTTCTTGGAAAGCTCACAGGGCTTGTCGATGGTGTCGTCAAAATGACGCTCACGGAGGGGCAGACCGCTTCTATCCCGATTGAGCAGGTTGCCAAGGCCAATCTGGAATTTGATCTCTGATCCGAAATACCCATATATGCCAGCAAGGAGAAGTAAACGTGGATACAACTATTAATCTCAAGCACGCTATCGACCAACTTGTAAAAGAGAAGGGCATTGACCGGCAGATTGTTCTGGAAGCTATGGAACAGGCTGTTTTGACGGCTGCTAATAAAAAATATCGCAACACCCGTGAACTTGAAGCACATTACAATCATGAGAGTGGAGAGGTTGAACTCTTCGAGTTTGTCACGGTTGTGGAAGATGTAGAGGACTCTTATAAAGAAATTGGTCTTGATGAAGCTCACGAGATAGATCCCGAAGCTGAGATCGGCGATTCTTTGGGCGAGAAACTGGATTCCAGCGGGTTTAGCCGTATCGCTGCTCAAACAGCGAAACAGGTAATTATTCAAAAAGTGCGTGATGCCGAACGTGAAACAATTTATAACGAATACAGTGATCGTATCTGGGAAGTTATCACTGGTATGGTGCGTCGTTTTGAAAAGGGAGAGCTGCTTATCGATCTGGGACGTGCAGAAGCCGTGCTGCCGGCCAAAGAACAGATGCCGCGTGAAGTGTATCGCCCCGGAGATCGTATCCGTGCGATTATTACCGACATCCGCATGACCACCAAGGGACCGCAGATTATGCTCTCCCGGACACATCCCAGCATGCTTGCCAAGTTGTTTGAGGCCGAAGTGCCGGAAATTGCCGAAGGTATCGTTGAAATCAACGCCATAGTGCGTGATGCCGGCAGCCGTGCTAAAATTGCGGTTTCATCAAATGATCGTGATGTAGACCCGGTTGGTGCCTGTGTCGGTATGCGCGGCGCCCGTGTTCAGAATGTGGTTTCTGAGCTGCGGGGAGAAAAAATCGATATTGTCCCCTGGTCTGAAGATATTGCCCGCTTTGCCTGCAATGCTCTGTCGCCGGCACAGGTTTCCAAAGTCTTCGTGGACGAAGAAAAGCGCGCCCTTGAAATTATTGTTGCAGACGATCAACTCTCCCTCGCTATCGGCAAGCGCGGTCAGAATGTCAGTCTGGCTGCTCGCCTGACCGGTTGCAGGATTGATATCAAGAGCGAGTCAAAAGTTGCCGAGCCGGAGGAAAGGCAGGAGTTTTCATCATTTGATGGCACTGATGCTGATGAAGCCGGCGAAACTGAAGAGGCCTCCGCTCTGGAGCAGGAAGCTGCTACCGATACCGATACCGATACCGATACCGATACCGATACCGATACCGACGCAGTCGACGAGAAATAGAGAATATGGCCCGTAAAGGGAATGCAGAAGCCCCCCAGCGCAGTTGTCTCGGGTGCAGGACAAGCAAGGATAAGAACCTTTTACTCAGGTTTGTTCAGACACCTGAAATGGAAATCCTGCCTGATCTGGAAAGCTGCCTTCCCGGCAGAGGCGCGTATACCTGCATTGATAAGCGATGCCTTGCTGCTGCAATTGATCAGCGACAGTTCAAACGTTCCTTTAAGCACGATGTGTCGGTCATGCCGGCGGAACAGCTCATCGAATACGTCCGTAAGCAATTGCACGATCGCATTTTAGGGTTGATCGGGCTGGCCAATAAAGCGGGCTTTATAACCGGCGGCGGATCCATGGTGATTGATGCATTGAGGGGCAAGAAAAAACCGGGCCTTGTAATTGTTGCAATGGATGTATCGGAAGCGATTGGAATCAAGATTTTACATGCTGCGGCATCACATCATGTGCAGTATCGAACGGTTATTACAAAAAACGATTTTGGGGCAATATTAGGTAAAGCACCCAGAAGCGCGATTGCCGTAGCATCAGGCGGTTTTGTTGCGCAGCTGGTGAAGGCAATTGACAGATACAAAAACTTCCTGGGGGAGGTATAAAGGATATGGGTAAAATTAGTGTGGGTAGTTTGGCGAAGACGTTGGGCGTCGAGCCCAAGGATGCGATCGCCAGGCTAAAAGAAATTGGTGTTGACGCAAAAACGGCTACATCGCAGGTTGATGAGGGTGTCGTTGCGCGCTTGACAGCCCCCCAGCCGAAAGATACCGGTACAAATGAGGTCAGGGTTGCGTCAAATATCATTCGGCGGCGCGCCAAGGTAGTCACGGCCGCTGAAGAAGCTGAAACAGTGGGTGCCGTCGAACCGGCATCTGTTCAGCCACCGGTTTCTGTCACTCCCCCTCCAGTGGAAACACCTCCTGCAGAACCACCTGTTGCGGTGGTTACCTCAAACGAGGAAATACATAAAGAGGCTGCTGCAGTTATCATCGCACCTCCTGAAACGACTGCAGAACCGGTAAAAGTGATTGAGCCCGTGAAAGCGGGACCAAACCAGGCCAGGATTCTTGGCATGATGGAGATTCCCGGAGTTACCAATCGTCCTACGCGAGTTGTCACAAAAGATGCTCCTGTTACGCCTCGCACTGCTCCTCAACGTCCTGTCCAGGATTCAGTGGTTCCACAGCGACGGCCTGCACCGGCAACAACGGACCAGAGGAGGCCGGCACCCGGCACCGATACACGCCGGCCATCATCCGGATATGACCAGAAACGGCCTGTGTCTGCGGCACCGTCTGCTCCAGCTGTTGAGCTTGATCGTTCACGCATGAAACAGGTGCAGCTTGCTCCGGCTGCACTCCCGGGCGGCGATAATCGTCGTGGCGGGAAGAAAGATGGTCCTGGTTACGGTGATGCGGGTAAAGGTGCCAAGAAGGGGGCGCCACCAGCCAAGAAAAAAGAGCAGCCACGCAAGAATGAAATTATTGAAAAACGTGAACGTGCCTTTGATCCGGTTTATAAAGGGTCAAAGAAACGCGGCGGAAGAGAACGGATTACTGATACCAAAAAGACGGAAATTACCGTTCCGAAGGCGATCAAGCGTATTATCAAGATTTCGGAAAGCATTTCGGTTGGTGAGCTTGCCAAGCGTCTTGGCATTAAGGCAAACGATCTTATAAAATCGCTGATGAAGATGGGGATGATGGTTACCATTAACCACCAGCTTGATTACGATACTTCGGTTATTCTGGCATCTGAGTATGATTATGAAGTTGAAAATGTAGCGGTAGACCTTGATGAAATCCTTGAATCCACGGTCGATGCACCCGAATCTCTTGAACAAAGACCGCCAGTTGTAACAATTATGGGGCACGTTGACCACGGTAAAACCTCTCTGCTTGATGCAATTCGTGAAGCCAACGTTATTGCCGGGGAAGCAGGCGGAATTACTCAGCACATCGGTGCATATGACGTTGAGCTGAATGGCCGCAAGATAACATTTCTCGATACTCCAGGACATGAAGCGTTTACCGCCATGCGTGCCCGTGGCGCCAAAGTCACCGACATTGTTGTTCTTGTTGTTGCCGCTGATGACGGGGTTATGCCGCAGACCAAAGAAGCCATCAACCACTCCAAAGCTGCCGGAGTACCCATCATTGTCGCGATTAATAAAATCGACAAACCAGGCGCCAAGCCGGATCGGGTAAAGCAGGAGTTGACCGAACAGGGCCTTGTCTCATCTGAATGGGGCGGCGATGTAACGATGGTGGAGGTCTCAGCTAAACAACGCCTTAACTTGGATGGATTGCTGGAAATGATTCTCCTGCAAGCTGATCTGATGGAGTTAACGGCTAATCCTAATAAATTAGCCAAAGGAACCATTGTCGAAGGTAAACTCGATAAAGGCCGAGGTCCGGTTGCTACCGTACTGGTACAGGAAGGAACCGTAAAAACCGGTGATTATTGTGTCGTTGGTGTTCATTCCGGGCGTGTAAGAGCAATGCAAAATGACCGCGGTGAAAAAGTTACCGAGGCCGGGCCTTCAATGCCGGTTGAACTGGTTGGTTTGTCCGGCGTGCCGGATGCGGGTGATATTTTTGTTGCCATGAAAGACGAGAAACAGGCCAAGGAAATAGCCACGTTACGCCAGATCAAGCAGCGCGAAGTGGAGTTTGCCAAACATACTAAATTGTCGCTTGACGACCTATATAAACGGATTCAGAGCGGCGAAGTCAAAGATCTCAATGTCGTTGTTAAAGGCGATGTTCAGGGGTCTGTCGAGGCCGTCAGTGAAACTCTGCGTAAACTTTCGACTGAAGCGGTACGCCTGAACGTGATCCACTCTGCTGTTGGTGCGGTTACCGAGACGGACGTAAATCTGGCCGCAGCTTCAAATGCCGTCATTATCGGCTTTAACGTCCGTCCTGAAGTTAAGGCACAGGGACATGCAGAACGTGAAGGTGTTGATATACGGCTCTACAGCATTATCTATGATGCGGTTGAAGATGTTAAAAAAGCCATGGAAGGTTTGCTTGATCCGACCTTCAAGGAGAAATTCCTTGGTCGGGTTGAAATCAGGGATGTATTCAGTGTTCCCAAATTCGGCAATGTTGCCGGCTGTTACGTTACTGACGGGAAAATGGTTCGTAATGCCCAGGTTCGCTTATTGCGAGACAATGTAGTAGTGTATGAAGGTAAAATGTCATCGCTGCGTCGTTTTAAGGATGACGTCAAAGACGTTGCCTCCGGATATGAATGCGGCATCGGGCTTGAAAATTACAACGATATCAAAATTGGCGATATTATCGAAGCGTTTGAAATGGAAAAAATCGCTACCAAACTGTAGGGACGAGGAGATCGTAGCCAAGATAGAGGCGACAGGAAAATCCTGAAGCCTGGCTACGCTTCACCGTGCCTTTGAGGAAATCTATGCAGCACAAGCGTTCGGACAAGGTTGCTGAAACCATACATGAGATTGTTTGTACCATTCTTTCCCGGGGCCTCAATGATCCGAGGATCGGTTTTGTTACTATTACCGGAGTCGAAGTCACGGACGATCTGAGTCTGGCCCGCATCTATTTTACCGTAATCGGTGATGATGCGGTTAAGAAAGAGACGGAAGCCGGACTGAATAGCGCAAAAGGATTTATTCGCCGTGATATCGGCAAAAAACTTACGATTCGTCATACGCCGGAACTTGTTTTTAAATACGATAAATCCCTTGATTACGGCAGTCGGATAGAATCTCTTCTTAAGGAGATACACACTGAGAATGACGGAAACAGTTCAGCAGATAATTGAAGTTATTCGTACCAATTCTTCATTTCTTATTACCTCCCATGAAGGTCCGGATGGAGACGCAGTAGGATCATCTCTGGCCCTGGCATCGTTTCTGCGAAAAATCGGTAAAGACGTAACCGTGCATTATCAGGATTCTGTTCCCGATTTGTATACATTTCTTCCCGCTGCAGATTCTGCCCTTGCGCACATTCCTGATAAGCATTACGACGTTGCTTTCGTACTTGATATTGGCGAACGGAAGCGGGCCGGTAAAGAGTTCTGTGATTTCTTACGCGTCACCACGACTATCAATCTTGACCACCATCTTTCCTGCGATACTTTTGGTGACTATAACCTTATTGACACTCAGGCGGCGGCAACCGGCATACTTGTGTACCGGATTCTTAATGCGTTCGGCTATAGCTTTGACCGTGAAACAGCCATCTGTATTTATGTCGCAATTATTACCGACACCGGCTCATTCCGATATTCGAATGCCAACCATGAAGCCTTTTCCGTGGCCGGAGAAATGATTAAGTACGGGGTGAATGCCTGGAATGTTGCAGAACAGCTCTATGAAAACCAGCCGCAAAGACGTCTTGAGTTATTGGCAAAATGTCTGCCTACACTTGAGGTTTTTAAAGATGGTCTGGCTGCTTCCGTTACGGTGACGCAGGACATGTACAGGGCTTCCGGGGCAGATGCTGAACTAACGGATGGATTTGTCAATTATCCGCGTTCCATTCGAGGAGTTGAGGTTGCAGTCTTTTTCAGACAGTTGGGAGAAAAGAAATTTAAAGTCGGTTTCCGTTCGAAAGGGAAAGTGAATGTTGCCGCATTTTCGGCGGTTCTCGGCGGCGGAGGTCATCATAATGCTGCCGGATGCACCGTTGATGGGACACTGGATGAAGTAAAGGCCATTGTGTACAGCATAGTGGAAAAATCTCTTTGATTAACGGCTTTATAGTTATCGACAAGCCGGCTGGTATTACTTCGCATGATGTGGTCAGCCGTGTGCGCCGTATTTTGGGGACCAGAAAAGTTGGACACACCGGTACACTCGATCCTTTTGCTACCGGAGTTCTGCCAATAGCGGTTAATGACGGGACCAAAGCTATCCCGTTTCTGAATGAAGGTGTCAAATGTTATGAAGCGCTGATGCAGCTTGGGGTAGTGACCGACACTCTTGATATGACCGGTAAAATCTTGCGTGAGAGCGGGTTTGATTCTGTTTCAAGGCAGCAGATGCTGAACGTTTTTGAAAGTTTTACAGGTCCTGTTCTCCAGATCCCCCCGATGTATTCTGCAATAAAGCAGGGCGGGCAACCTCTCTATAAATTAGCCCGGATGGGGGAGGTGGTCGAACGTGCCGCCCGTCCGGTGGAGATTCATTCCATCGAGCTGCTTTCTTTTATTCCCCCCTTTGTATCAATCAGAGTCACCTGCTCACGAGGTACCTACGTTCGCACACTGGCTGACGATATTGGCGCCACGATAGGCTGCGGTGCCGCACTGAAGGAGTTACGCAGGACTGCCAGCGGCCCGTTTGTAATCAGTGCTGCGCATACACTGGAGTCGTTGCAGAGTGCGGCAGATGAACAGTGCTTGTCGTCTCTCTGTACCTCGCCTTTCAGCGCTTTGGAACATCTATTTGATGTACCGCTTGCTGATTCCGGCTTGGCAAAAGTATCTTTCGGGCGTTCTCCGCACTGGAATGACACCCACGTTCACGGTGATTCTGTGCCGCCTGGAACGGAAATGGTGCGCCTTTCGCATAACGGGATTCTGGTTGCTGTTGCCAGGTTGGTTGCAGGTGATGATCCCTGTGCAGTCATTGTTTTGAAGCGTGTTTTTATGTAAGTTAGTACTTTACAAATGAGTCGTCGCTGTGATACTCATTACAACTCAGTTATATACGTTTCGGGGTTCCCCCCCTGATTTCGTAATCTCATCAATCAGTTTCATGGAGGAGTAGACAGTGCTGGCAACCGATAAAAAACAAGAAATAATCAATGCATTCAAGAAGCATGAAAGTGATACAGGTTCACCAGAGGTGCAGATTGCAATTCTGACCGAGCGGATCACCTATCTGACAGAGCATTTCAAAATTCACAAGAAAGATCACCATAGCCGTCGTGGTCTTCTAAAGCTAGTTGGCCAGAGAAGGCGCCTGCTGGATTATCTGAAAGGCAAAGAGCTGGCGAGATACAAAACAGTTATTGAACGTCTCGGCATTCGTAGATAGTAGCAGGCGGTATATCTGTAAAC
Organism: Pseudomonadota bacterium; assembly: GCA_019352135.1. Classification (GTDB taxonomy): domain Bacteria; phylum Desulfobacterota; class Desulfuromonadia; order Geobacterales; family Pseudopelobacteraceae; genus JACRCG01. Next base: position 1,196 of record JABBNX010000025.1, on the reverse strand, counting down.
GCAGGTATACTGCCGCTCTGTTTACTGTTTGCTCATTTAAGAAAAGGGCTTTGCGGCCCTTTTTATATTTGTTGGGGACGTGGTTGGAACTCCTGTGGTAACTCAGCCGCAGAGGTTGTAACGACGGCCCCAACGCAACCGAAGAGGAGAAAATAGTATGGAACAAAATGTTCAGGTTGAGTTTGGGGGCAGAACAATTACGCTGTCCACCGGCAAAATGGCAAAGCAGGCCAGTGGCGCGGTAGTCGTCAGTTGTGGCGATACGGTCGTGCTCGTCACAGTCGTTGCCTCAAAAGAAGCGAAAGAAGGACAGGATTTTTTCCCGCTTACCGTTAATTACACTGAAAAGGCATATGCCGGCGGCAAGATTCCGGGAGGTTTTTTTAAGCGTGAAGCACGTCCTTCCGATCCAGAAACACTTACCTGCCGTCTTATCGACCGTCCGATTCGCCCACTTTTTCCGGAAACATTTCTGAATGATACCCAGATAATTGCGACAGTTGTTTCCGCCGATCAGGATAATGATCCCGCGATTCTTTCAATGCTGGGAGCTTCTGCAGCACTGATGATCTCCGACATCCCGTTCAACGGACCCATTGCCGGTGCCAAAGTAGCGCGCGTAGATGGTAAATTTATCTGCAATCCATCTGCTGAAGAACTTGAAAAAAGTGATCTTGAAATTGTTGTTGCTGCAAGTCGCGACGCAATAATCATGGTTGAAGGCGAAGCTAAATTTGTATCCGAAGCTGATCTGTTGGAAGGGGTGTTTTTTGCCAAAGACGCAATGCTGCCGCTTATTGAAGCCCAAGAAAAATTGCAGAAACTGGCAGGAGTGGCAAAACGTGCTGTTAAGGAGTCGGTTGTTGATGAAGTCCTGCTGGCACGAGTTAAGGAGTTAGCCTACAACCGTATTGGTGAGGCGGTTAAGCTCAAGGCAAAAAATGAACGTCATGACCAGATTGAGCTGATCAAGGCTGAAACGATTGAAGCTCTTACTGCGGAGTTTGAGGGTTCAGCCAAGCAGATCAAAGCATTTTTGGGTGATTTCGAGTATGATCGCGTTCGCGCAGATGTCCTCGATACCGGTATCCGCATCGATGGCCGTACGACCAACACTATCCGCCCTATCAACACTGAAACCGGGTTTCTTCCGCGCGTTCATGGTTCGGCGCTCTTTATCCGCGGCGAAACTCAAG